>JAFGBE010000071.1 GCA_016933315.1 Candidatus Auribacterota bacterium | reverse complement strand
GCTGTATTTTGTGTTATTCTGGCTACTTTTCTCAAGAAAGTTCGGATTTGTTGGAAAAACAATTGTCATTTCCCGACACAAAACCTTGAAAAGACTTTTTCCAGCACAGAATCATCTGCTTCCCTGCCTGTAACCTGGTCTATCGCTTTCAACGCTTCATTCAGGTCTATTGATACAATATCTTCGGGAACCCCTTCTTTAAGAGCTCTGCTCGCGCCGGAGAGACTGGTTATCGCTCTCTCCAATACGCTTATCTGCCTGGAATTTGAAATAAACACATTTTCAATGTCGAAATCCCTGTCTTCCATCAGGAGTTTATATATTGTTTCCTTTATTTTCCCTATATCTCGCCGTTTTTTCGCGGATATTTGCACCGCGGGCCAGCCGGGCAGCTTATCCGCAACATCGGCGGTTTCAAGCCGCTGTCTCAGATCCCGCTTGTTGAAAACGATTATTCCTTTCTTGCTTCTGATATAGTTTATGGTTTTCCTGTCATCCGGGCCGAATTTTCTCGACAGGTCAAAAACCGCGAGGACAACATCTGTGGTTTTAACCTTCTCCATGGTCATTTTCTGTCCGAGCTCTTCCACTTTGCCGGAATGAATCCTTATCCCGGCGGTATCGGCTATAACGACCGGTATCCCGCAAATGTTTACGACCTCCTCGATTACGTCTCTCGTCGTGCCGGGAACAGACGTAACTATAATTCTTTTATTATCCATCAGAAGGTTGGCAAGGCTTGATTTCCCGGCGTTCGTCCGCCCCACAATAGTGATATGGATACCGTTCCTGAATATTCTTGCTTTTTTTGCGCTCTCAACTGTGTTTTCAAGGGATTTTCGCGCGCTGTCGAGCCTGTTTAAAACCTCCGATACGGGCGCTGCGTCTAAATTCTGGTCCGAAAAATCAAGATTGGCCTCGATATGGGACAGGCAATCCACTATTGCATTCCTGATATCCATGATTTTCTTCGCGCCGGAAGGTTTTAATTGCCTGATGGCAATCTGCGCTGCCTGCTCCGTCTTTGCCCTAATCAAATCAACAACCGCTTCAGCCTGAGAAAGCTGCATTTTGCCGTTTAAAAAAGCCCTTTTTGTAAATTCCCCCGGTTCTGCCGGCCGCGCCCCAAGTTCAATCACAGTATCCAGTATCCTGTTCAATATCAGCCAGCCTCCATGACAGTTTATTTCTATGACATCTTCCCCTGTATAGGTATGCGGCGCTTTCATGACAGAAACTATCACCTGGTCCAATTCTTGTGACCGGAAAGATAAAGTGCCTAAATGAAGGGTATAAGAGGTTTTTTTTCGCCAGCTTTTCGGGTTAACAGGCTTGAATATCCCGGATACAATTTCTCCAGCATCGGGTCCGCTTAATCTTATTATTCCTATTGCTCCCTCTCCGGGCGGAGTTGAAATTGCCGCAATTGTATCGCTTTTATACATATTGCTACTGCCCTTGGGGAAAACAGTTATGCAGTTTTTTCAACGGCTTTTTGTTTCCCGCTCCATGTCTTACCTTCTTCAACATTATGATAAATCTGTTGAATGATTGAAAGTAAATTGCTGACTAACCAATAAAGAACCAAGCCGGATGGGAAAGAAAGAAAGATAAATGTGAATACCAGCGGCATTATCATCATCGCTTTTGCCTGGGAAGGATCCATGCTCGTGCCTGAAAGTTTCTGCTGGAGAAACATTGTCGCGCCCATCAGCACAGGAAGTATGTAAGTCGGGTCTTTCATAGACAAATCGGTTATCCATAACGCTCCGCTTCCCATTGACGCGGGAAGAGCCATATGCAAATTGATAAAAGAGGCGCCCCTCAATTCAACAGCCCTGTAAATCACGATATAGAATGCTATAAAAATAGGCATCTGGGCAAGCATCGGAAGGCAACCGCCCATCGGGTTGACCTTATGCTTCTTGTATAATTCCATCGTTTCCTGGTTGAGTTTTTGCGGGTTGTCTTTATATTTAGCCTTGATTGCCTGTATTTTGGGCGCAAGGTCCTGCATTTTTCTCATAGATTTAAATTGCGCTCTCATAGCGGGATATGTGATGACTTTGGTCAAAACCGTCACCATTATTATGGAAATCCCGTAATTGTGGAAAAATTTATTAAAAAAGTTTAGCAATAGCAGCAGTATATTGCACATCCACGGGAACCATAAATCCGCCCTGAAAAAGAAAGTCCACCCGGAAAATACCAGTTCTTCGGCGCCGACACCGAGTTTCTTGAGGGCATTATACTCTTTGGCCCCCATATAAAGCTTCATCTTATAGAGTCTTTTTTCGTTAGACTGGAGCATGCCCCCCGTATAAATAACCCCTACCTCGCTTTGCCCGTCCTCTAATTGCCTGCTTATATATCCGCTGGATGTAGATTCGGGTATTATTATTGCGATGAAATAACGGTCCTGAATCCCGGCGAAGTTTACAAGGCCCTGCTTTGCATCCTTTCCCGTATCCTTGGTAAACAGCTTGCTGTCTATCCTGGCTACTCCGCCCTTCTTTATTCTCACAAGCTTTTCTGCTTTCCCGTCGCCCGTGCTTCCGAGGTTCTTCGGCCATAAAACAGTCAACCCGTCTATATCAACATCTTTTATGCCTTCGTTCTTCAGCGCGATTTCAACATCCAGAACGCTTGCATTCTCCTTGTTCAGGCTGTATTTCTTTGTTAATACTATTCCGCCTTTAAATAATTTCTGGAATATTACTTCTTCCCTATCCTGTTTCAATATTTTCCAGGCGCCGTATGCCTCATCGTTGTAACTTGCGTCAAAGTTGAATGTTACGGCCAGAGGACAATCCGAACCTTTCTCCGGGATAATCAGATTCACGGGTGTTTTATCATCGGAATTAAGGGGGTCTGAAAGATAATTTTTAATATAAGCGGCTTTTATGGATGCGCCGAATGTAGAAAGCGTGAGCTGGAGGTCTTCGCTGTCCAGCAGAGCGGTTTTCTCCTTTTCCCCCGACAGGTACTCCCCCGCCCTGGTCAAAGTTTTATCGGAAACGGCAGTTACCTTCTGCTCTTCGGCCGGAACACTTTGCGGCTGCGGTTCAACAATATCACCTGTTTTTTTCGGCTGCATGAACTGGAATACAAAAATCACGGCCATGCTCAGAACAACTGCAAGCAAGAGTCTTTTTTCCATCATCTTTCTCCAAATCTTTTTCCCATCGCGCCTTTAAATTCAGCCAACCACCCGTTTTTCACGCTGTTTATTCTTACTATTATATCCAATCCGCTGTATCTGTCTTTGTTTTTCCTGAAAAATTCCCTTATCTGCCTCTTGATTTTATTTCTTGTGACGGCATTTCCTGCTTTTGCCGGAACAATTATTCCTAAACGAGGAGTATTTATACCGTTATCCGCAAAGTATATTTTTGCTGACGCCGCTGAAATGATTTTCCCATTTTTAAGAACAGACCTGAAGCGTTCGGAACCGCTTAATCTATTTATCTTTTTAAAGTCCTGTCTCATGGCTTAACCGTTAAACAGAGACTTTTTTTCTTCCCTTTTTTCTTCTGTTTTTTAATATCTGCCTGCCATTTTTCGTGCTCATTCTTTTTCTAAAGCCATGCGTTCTTTTTTTCTTTATTCTTGAAGGCTGATATGTCCTTTTCATTTTTTAACCCCCTTATAAATTTAGGTTCTGCGAATTATACTTTTCACGTAGATTAGTGTCAAGAACTATATACCTTTGCCCGGTAACCCCCTGTTTTACCCTTTGTTGCATCAAAATACCGGCCTGTTTAATGCCTGTCGGCATGCATGGTATTACGACTGCTCCATTTCGGCGCACAGCCTGCTCCGGGTTTCCGCCAAAAACACCTGAAATATGGCATGGTGATAACTATTAAGCCGTCCTCTCTTTCGTCGACAAAAATAAACCCCTCGTCGGTAAAAATCACAGGTTTTCCGAATATTTTTATACTGTTAAAAAGCTGTGGAAAAGTTGTTAATTCAGATGATTTTTTGATGTTTTTACATTTTTTTCCGGCTTTTGGCTTTTATGACGAGAAAGCTTCTGCCGCAAATAAAACACAAAACCACTTATCCACAGGCTATTTGTAACTATAATACATTGTAGTGTAGTATGTTACACATTTTAGGGCCTGTTTTTCCACTTCGGTCTCTTAACAAACTATAATCTTGACAAAATATATCGATATTGCCATAATCCCATAGTTTTTGGGAAAGCAGCTGTCTATTTGTTTGGGGAAATCTTGTGGATAACCGGTAATTACCATTTGTTACCAAGGGGTTACATACATGGAAGCTTTGTGGCGTAGAATTTGCAAGGAAATGGAACATGAGCTTCCCGATCACGCATATGACGACTGGATAAAACCCCTTAAACCTGTTTCTCTGGATGATAAGAAGCTTGTTCTCTCATCCCCGATAAAATTTCACGCGAATTGGGTTAAAGATCATTATCTTCTTGTGTTAAAAGACCTTGCGAAAAAATTCTCCGGCAATGATATTGAAATCGAGTTTACGCTGTCCGACAGGAAAGATTCTTACTTTCAAGAAAAAGACCACAAGAAAAAACTTGTCCCCCTGTTTGTAAGCAAAAACAGGGATTTCAATACAAATATCCACGAATCTTTCACCTTTGAGAATTTTGTCGTTGGCGAAAGCAACCGTCTTGCGCATGCGGTATGCACGGCGGTAGCCCAGTCTCCCGGAACGGCTTATAATCCGCTCTTTATATACGGGACTGTAGGCCTCGGAAAAACACACCTTCTTCACGCGATAGGGAATGCCGTCCTGAAAAACAAGAAACGGGCGCGGATTTATTACACTCCCAGCGAAAACTTCGGAAATGAGATGATAGAAGCCATCCAGGGCAAGACAATGGATAAATTCAGGGATAAATACAGAAAAATCGATGTGCTTTTAATAGATGATGTGCAGTTCCTCGGCGGAAAAGAAATGATGCAGGAAGAATTCTTCCATACTTTCAACGCGCTTTATGACGCAAGCAAGCAGATAGTTATATCAAGCGACAGGCCGCCTACAGAAATCCCTAATCTGGAAAACAGGCTTGTTAACCGCTTTGAAATGGGTTTTCTGGGGGATATACAGATTCCTAATCTGGAAACCAGGATAGCCATACTCAGGGAAAAGAGAAAAACCTTTTCCGTAAAAATAAGCGATGAGATAATAAGTTTTATCGCGGAGAGAATCAAATCAAATGTAAGAAAGCTTGAAGGCGCCCTGAAAAGGGTAGTGGCTTACCTTTCATTAGAGGGCCACTCAGACCTTACCACGGACGTAGCGGAGCAGCTTCTCGGCAACCTCCTTACCGATATAGAGGAGAAAAACATCAACATCGAACTCATCCAGAAAAAAGTGGCGGAACACTACGATATTCGCGTCGCCGACATGCAGAGCAAGAAAAAACCTAAGCAGATAGCTTTCCCGAGACAGGTAGCTATGTACTTATCAAGGCTTCTAACAAAGGCGTCTCTGCCCGAGATAGGAAATTCGTTCGGCGGGCGGGACCATACCACTGTTATGTATGCTGTAAGCCAGATACAGAAGCAAATAGACAAAGATAGATCCTTTTCAAGAAATATGGATTTGATAATAAAAAAGATAAAAGAATAAACTGTGAAACAGGTGTTAATGAGCTGTTGATAAATGTGAATAAAAAAACAGGATGTTGATAAAGGGTCTATTATCCACATCTTTTTAACAGCTTGCTAAAAGTATTTTTTTACTCGGAAAAAGCATACTTATTTGATATACTAACACTTCTACTAATAATAGTATTTAATAACTTATAATAATAAAGTATTAATAGTATTGTGGAAAAAGGAGGCTGTAATGAAAATATCATGCTCGAAGGATGCTCTTTTAAATGGATTGCAGAGCGTTCAGAGCATTGTAAGCACAAAAGGCGCGTTACCGATTTTACTCAACGTTTTGATTGAAACGGAAGATGAGTCTGTTTCCCTTTCTACAACAGACCTTGAAATAGGGATAAAAAGCAGGGTTGAGGCAAAAATAAAGAAAAAAGGCGGAACAACACTGCCGGCAAAGAGGTTATTCGGTATAGTGAGGGATTTCCCCGGTGATATTATTGAGCTGGATATAACAGAGAATAACATTGCCACAATCACATCAAAAAAAGACAATTTCAGGATAATGGGCCTGTCGAAAGATGATTTCCCCAAAATACCTGTTTTTAAGGACAGCGGGACCATCACGGTAAAAAAGAGCGTAATAAAAGACCTTATCAAGAAAACAGCGTATGCCGTTTCCCAGGAGGAGACCAGGTACACGCTGAACGGGATTTATCTTATAGTGAAAGACGGATATATGACGATGGTTGCCACGGACGGCAGAAGGCTGGCGCTGGCATCGGCGGTTACCTCTGATGACGGTGAAAACAGGGATGGTGTCATCGTGCCCTCGAAGGCGATAAATGAAATAATGAGAATGCTATCCGGAGAAGGGGATATTAAGATTAAGATTTCTGAAAACCAGATAATGTTTGAATTTGACAATATTATCCTGGTTTCCAAGCTCATAGAGGGAAGATTTCCGGATTATGAACAGGTGATACCGAAGAAATCAAAACAACAGGTTAAAATATCAAGGGAAGAAATGCTGGCTGTTATAAAAAGGGCCGCACTGATAACAAGCGATAAATCAAAATCAGTAAAACTTACTTTTTCGAAAGGGCTGCTTCTGGTCGAATCCAACGCGCCGGACGTGGGAGAGTATAAGGGCGAAATACCCCTTAATTATAAAGAAGAAGAGATTAAAATGGCTTTTAACCCGGACTTTCTGACCGATGTGCTCAAGAGTATGGAAGAGGAGGAGATAGAGTTCGAATTTAATGACTCTTTAAACCCCGGGGTTGTTAAATCAGGGAATAATTTTATATATGTGATAATGCCGATGAGGATTTCTTAATGAGGTTAAAGTCCCTTGAACTCAGGGATTTCAGAAACTACAAATCAGTCAAGATTGATTTTTCCGACGGCATCAATATTTTATGGGGAAAAAACGCCCAGGGCAAAACAAACATACTGGAAGCAATATATTTTCTTGCCACAGCGAGATCCTTTCGGACAATAGACAGAAAAAGTCTGATATCGTGGAATGGCGACAGGTTTTTGCTGGGCTGCAAAATTGGCAACGGCGCTGAGAAAAGATTAAGGATACTTTTTTCCAACAGCGAAAGAAAGGCCAGTTTGAATTCCAAGAGAGTTAATAAACTCTCGGACTTAATAGGAATTCTGAGGGTTGTTATTTTTACTCCCGAAGATATTTTCCTTTTAAAAGGGAACCCTTTTAAAAGAAGAAGGTTTTTGGATATATGTATTTCCCAGATTGACAGGGAGTATGTAGGCGTTCTGCAAAAATTCAAACAAGTGCTTATAAGGCGTAATTTTGCCATAAGGAAATACGGCAACAGGAGCAGTTCTTTTCTGTGGGATAATCAGCTTGCGGAAAGCGTCGCTTTCATAATGGGCAGAAGAAAAGAGGTCATAGCGAGGATAGCGGAAAAAGCGGATGAGTATCACAGGGATATCACAAGCGGGAAAGAACGGTTGCGCATCGAGTATAAACCTTCGGTGAAAACAAAGGAAATAAGCGAGAAGGAAATATTTGCCCATTACGAGAAGAACAGGAAGAAAGACTCCGAGGAATTGTGTACGACGACAGGGCCGCACAGGGATGATATTGATTTTTTTATAAACGGCAAGGATGTGAAGCTATTCGGCTCGGAAGGCCAGCAGAGAAGCGCTGTTCTGTCTCTTAAAAACGCCGAGTTCGCGCTGATGAAGAAGGAAACAAAAGAAACGCCGTTGATATTGGCTGACGATGTCCTGCCTGTCCTGGACAGGGAAAGGAAAAGAGCATTTTTGCCGTCGCTTAAGGGGAATGCGCAGATATTTATTACATGTACGGATAAAAGAGATATAGAGTCCATAGGCGCTAAAGCAAATGTTTTCAGGGTATTTAACGGAAATGTTGCAAGAGAGAGGGTATAAACCTATAGGGGATATCGTGAGGGATGTCCTGAAAGACCTGGATCTTGAGAAGAGGCTTGACGAATCCAGGATATTCGAGAAGTGGGATGATATCGTGGGGAAAGAGATATCAAAGCATGCTTTTCCAGATAAGGTTTATAAGAATGTTTTATATATAAAAGTCGAAAGTTCCGCGTGGATGGCGGAGCTGAACACTTTTTTCAAGGCAAAGCTGATGAGCTCGCTAAAAAAACACACGGGTTTAAAGAAGATAAGGGATATAAAATTCAGGATTGCGGATTTGGGAACGGAAAAGGACGGAAGATAGATGAAAAAAACCGAACAACATACGTATGACGCAAAAACCATCAAGGTATTGGGGGGAATTGAAGCTGTAAGAAAAAGGCCGGCTATGTATATAGGAGATACCGGGGAGAGAGGGCTTCACCATCTTGTTTACGAGGTTGTGGATAATAGTATAGACGAAGCTCTTGCCGGGGCCTGCGATAAGATTGAAGTCGTAATACACCCCGACATGAGTGTTTCTGTGACCGATAACGGCAGAGGAATACCCGTAGACCTGCATGCCACAGAGAAGAAACCTGCGGTCGAAGTGGTGTTAACGACACTGCACGCGGGCGGTAAGTTCGACCATGAATCATACAAAGTTTCCGGAGGTCTGCACGGCGTGGGTGTTTCATGCGTGAATGCCTTATCGGAATGGATGGAAGCCGAGGTTAAGCGCGACGGGAAAGTCCACCATATGAGGTTTGAGAGGGGGAAAACAGTATCGCCTCTCGCGGTTATAGGGAAATCAAAGAGCAACGGGACGAAAATAACTTTTAAACCCGACCCGGAAATATTCAAAAAAATAGAATTTAGTTTTGAGATATTATCAAAAAGGCTCAGGGAACTGGCCTTCCTTAATAAAGGCATTGAAATCAAAATAACGGAGGAAGATTCCGACCGGGAGAACTTTTTTAAGTATGAAGGCGGGATTGTCCAGTTTGTGAAACATTTGAATGCGAATAAAGATGTTCTGCATTCCAAAGTCATGTATATGCACAGCGAGAAGGAAGATGTTGAGGTGGAACTCGCGTTGCAGTATACAGGGTCTTATGCGGAAAATATTTTTTCTTTTGCGAATAATATAAATACGATAGAGGGCGGAACGCATTTAAGCGGTTTCAAAACAGCGCTCACAAGGTCTGTAAACAAATATGCATCGGACAATAAGCTGTTTAAAAAGGATAATATATCCATGCAGGGAGAGGATATCAGGGAAGGAATGACGGCGGTAATAAGCTGTAAAGTGATGAATCCTCAGTTTGAAGGGCAGACAAAAACAAAACTTGGGAATGGCGAAGTCGATGGCATAGTCCAATCCATAGTAAATGAACAGCTGGGAATGTTTTTTGAGGAGAACCCGGCGATAGCGCGGAAGATAATAGATAAATGCCTTACGGCGGCCAGGGCCCGTGAAGCAGCGCGTAAAGCGCGCGATTTAACAAGGAGAAAAGGAGCCCTTGATACAGCTTCTCTCCCGGGAAAGCTGGCGGATTGCTCTGAAAAAGAACCCGATCTCTGCGAATTGTTCCTTGTTGAGGGAGATTCTGCCGGGGGATCCGCGAAACAGGGCAGGGATCGCAGGTATCAGGCGATATTGCCCCTTAAGGGGAAGATACTGAATGTTGAAAAGGCGCGTCTCGACAAATTATTGAATAATGATGAAATAAGGACGATGATTACGGCTATCGGCGCCGGCATAGGCGATGAAGATTTTAAAATTGACAAGGCCAGGTATAAAAAAATAGTGATAATGACCGATGCCGATGTGGACGGTTCTCACATAAGAACGCTTCTACTCACGTTTTTCTACAGGCAGATGCCGCTTCTTATAGAAAACGGGTATATTTATATAGCCCAGCCGCCGCTTTATAAAATAAAGAGAAAGAAAAAAGAGTCTTATATCGAGAGCGACAAAGAGATGAACAAGATGATACTTGAACTCGGGACGGAAGACTTAAAATTCAGAAAGCTTTCCAATAAAAACGAATACAATTCCAAGCAGTTTATGGAAATCCTTGAATCAATTATGGGGCTGGAAAGGATTGCCGGATTGCTTCACAGAAAAGGTATTGAGTTTAATGCCTTTATGGCGCTGAGAAATGAAAAAACGGGAGAATTTCCTATCTACAGAGTAAGGATTGAAGACGAGGAAATTTTTCTGTATAACGACAAAGAATTGGTTGAGGTCAGCAAGAGAGTGGAAAAAGAAAAGGGAGCCCAGCTGGAGATGGTCGTTGAAGATGGGGATAAAACCAAAGAGCCTGTGCCTTCGGCCATCGATGTAAGAGAGCTTTATGAAGCCCGCGAGCTGGCCAAGATAGTCAAAGAACTGGAAAGAAAAGGGCTGATAGATACCGGTAAGAAAAGGGATTCCTCGAAGGTGAATTATGAAATCATACCGTCCGAAGGAGACCCCATAGAAGTAAAAACCCTGAGCGAGGTGTTAAGCTATGTCAAAGAACAGGGGAAAAAGGGCCTTATGATTCAGCGGTATAAAGGCCTGGGAGAAATGAATCCGGGACAGCTTTGGGAAACGACAATGGATCCCGACAAAAGAACACTTGTGAAGATCGTGCTTGAAGATGCGTTTGAAGCTGACAGGATGTTTACGACTCTTATGGGGGACCAGGTGGCGCCCAGAAGAGCCTTTATAGAGAAATTCGCGCCTGAAGTTAAAAACCTGGATGTATAGAGATTTGTTCAGGTTTCTCAGGGGATTCGGATTTTTGTAAATATTCAACAACAGATTTAAAAAGCTTAATTAAAGAAGCGGTTCTATAGATAGAAGGAGATTGGATTAGCATGTATACGGAGAACGAAAAGATTATTTCAAGGTCAATAAGCCTGGAAATGAAAAATTCATATCTTGATTATTCGATGAGCGTTATCGTGGGAAGAGCCTTGCCGGATGTAAGGGATGGATTAAAACCTGTTCATAGAAGAATCCTTTTTGCGATGAAAGACCTTGGGATTACGCACAGGAGCGCTTATAAAAAATCGGCAAGAATCGTCGGGGAAGTTCTTGGGAAGTATCATCCTCACGGTGATACCGCCGTGTATGACACTATGGTGAGAATGGTCCAGGATTTTTCCCTGAGGTATCCGCTTATAGACGGGCAGGGAAACTTTGGTTCTATTGACGGTGATGCTGCGGCTGCAATGAGGTATACCGAAGTAAAAATGGAGCGCATTGCGGAAGAATTGCTTGAAGACATCGATAAAGAAACGGTTGATTTCTCTCCGAACTTTGATGAATCTCTGCTGGAACCGACAATCCTTCCTTCCAAGATACCCAACCTTTTGATTAACGGCTCTTCGGGAATTGCTGTTGGTATGGCGACAAACATACCGTCACATAACCTTTCCGAGATTATAGACGGGACAATTCATCTTATCAATAATCCGGAAGCGACGATTAAGGAATTGTGCAAATTTGTGAAAGGACCTGATTTCCCTACGGCGGCCATTATTTGCGGCAAGGCTCCGATAAAAAGTATGTATGAGACGGGTTACGGGAAACTGAAACTCAAAGCCCGGGCCGGGATAGAACCGCTTAAAGGGGGAAAAGAAAGCATTGTAATAACGGAGATACCTTACAACGTCAATAAATCCAACCTGATAGAAGATATCGCAAGGCTTGTGAACAACAAGAAAATCACGGGCATATCGGATATCAGGGATGAATCCGACAAGGACGGGATGAGAATAGTGATAGAACTCAAGCGCGGGGAGATATCGAGAGTTATATTGAACCAGCTTTACAAGCACACGCAGATGGAAACCACTTTCGGCGCGATACTTCTTGCGCTGGACAAAAACCGTCCCAGGGTTATGAACCTCAAAGAAATAATGGAGTGTTACATAGAGCACAGGAAAGAAGTTGTGATAAGGCGCACGAAGTTTGAACTGAGAAAAGCCGAGGAAAGAGCGCATATACTGGAAGGGTTTAAGATAGCGTTAGACCACATAGATGAGTTTGTAAAGATAATAAAGAAATCCAAAGACAGGGATGAAGCGAGAAAAACCCTGATCTCAAAGTTCAAACTTTCGGATATACAGGCGAATGCAATACTTGAGTTGAGGCTGTATCAGTTAACGGGCCTTGAGAGGGAAAAGATAGACAGCGAATACAAAGAACTGATAAAGAGAATCGCATATCTGAAAAATGTTTTATCCAGCGAAAGAATGGTGTTGAATATAATCGCCCAGGAGCTTAAAGAAATAAAAGACAGATACGGGGATAACAGAAGGACCGAAATAGTAGCCGAAGAGGGCGAAGTATCCATAGAGGATATGATAGCAAACGAAGGCTGTATTATAACGATATCCCATACCGGATATATCAAACGCTGCAGAGTAGCCACTTACAGGCAGCAGAGGCGCGGCGGGAAAGGTGTTACCGGCATGGAAATGAAAGACGAGGATTTCATTGAGAGGGTTTTCACCGCTTCCACTCATGATTATATCCTGTTCTTTACGTCCATGGGTAAATGTTACTGGAAAAAAGTCTATGATATACCCGAAGGAGGAAGGCTTTCCAAGGGAAAAGCGATGGTGAACCTTCTTGATATCAGGGGGGGTGAAAATGTCGCGGCGCTTATAAGGGTCAGCAAGTTTGAAGAAGGCAGCCACCTGATGATGATTACGGAAAAAGGCATAGTCAAAAAAACTTCACTGGCTGCTTTCAGCAACCCGAGAAAAGGCGGTATCATAGCAATTAAGATAGACGAAGGCGACACCCTGAAAAGCGTTAATATGACGGAAGCAAACGATGAATTTATTGTTGTTACCAGAAACGGTATTTCCATCAGGTTTAAGGAAAGCGATATAAGAAGCATGGGCAGAGCGACAAGAGGCGTTAAAGGTATCAGCCTGAGAAAGGAAGACATTGTTGTAACCGCGGAGGTAGTCGGCAGGGATAAGACGATTCTAATCGTTTGCGAGAAAGGCTACGGCAAGAGAAGCGAATTTGACGAGTACCGCCTTCAGAAGCGCGGGGGTAAGGGCATCATCGCCATCAAAGCCGGAGACAGGAATGGGAAAGTCGTAGGGGTTCTTGTTGTTGTTGATGACGATGAGATAATGCTTATCACAAAAGGCGGCAAGATGGTGAGGACTCCGGTGAAAGGAATAAGGATCACCGGAAGAAACACGCAGGGTGTCAGGGTAATAAATTTAAGCTCGGGAGATCTTCTTGTGGGGGTATCGAAGATTATTACGCCTAAAAATGAAGAAGAAATCGAAAAACAGGCTGAAATAGAAGAAGAGAGAAGAAAAGGCGAGAGAAGAAGCGGAGAAGACCGGCGCATTTCCGAAAAGCAGTATACAAAGAAAGAAAGAAGAACCGGCGAGGAAAGAAGAAGCGGGAAAGACCGGCGTGAAAATCCCGCAAAGTAGGAAGAGGTAAAAAATAATATCGTTTAATGAATCCTAAAAGGGACCACTGCTCTGAAAGCCAGATAAACCCTGTCGAACATACAGCAGATGCAGGCTTCATAATAAAAGGCAGGGATACCGGGGAGCTCTTTTTAAATTCTTTAAAGGCGCTTTACCTCCTGATGGACCCGCGGCAGAAAAGCAAAGAGTTTATTTTAAAGAAGATTTCACTTGAAGCTCCTTCGACAGAGGAGCTTCTTGTTTTATGGCTTAATGAATTAATATTTCTGGCGGAGCAAAAAAAAATTGTTGTTGATAAAATAGGGATTTCGATAGACGGGAATAAGCTTGAAGCGGAGTTAAAATTATCAGAAGGCGGGATTAACGGGGAAGTTAAAGCTGCAACGTACCATGATTTAAGCATAAAAAAAGATAAACATGGGTATTGTACAAAAATATTCTTTGATTTATAGGTAAAAATGTGGGCTTTCAGGAACAGGCATTAAAAAAAGTAAATGATTTCACATGGGAAATTCCCTGCGAGTATGATGCCGGAATGAATGTGCCGGTGAGGTTTTATGCATCGCGGGAAATGCTGGGCCAGATAATTAAAGATGACGCTTTAAAACAACTTGTGAATGTAGCCTGCCTTCCGGGAATTGTAAAATATGCCCTGGGGATGCCTGATATACACTGGGGTTACGGGTTCCCGATAGGTGGCGTTGCAGCGTTTGATCCGGCCAACGGCGTAATTTCCCCCGGAGGAGTGGGCTTTGATATTAACTGCGGCGTGAGGCTGGCTGTTACAGGGCTTGAAGCAAAGGATTTAAGGGGGAAAAGGGATGATATTGTAGATGGTCTCTACTCAAGCGTTCCTTTAGGTGTTGGCTCTGAGGGGTCGATCAAGGCGCCGAGAAATGTTCTGGAAAAGGTTCTGCAAAAGGGTTCTGCATGGGCCGTTGAAAACGGATATGGATGCGCCGAAGATATCGACAGGACCGAGGAAAGGGGCTTAATAGCAGATGCAGACCCGGAAACATTGAGCGAAAGAGCTTACGAAAGAGGCAAGTTTCAGCTTGGAACACTTGGCTCAGGAAATCATTTTATTGAGATTCAGGAAGTTACGGATATATATGATCCCGGGATTGCAGATGAATTCGGAGTTTTCAAAGGTCAGTTTGCTGTGATGATTCATTCAGGTTCCAGAGGTTTGGGTTACCAGGTCTGTGATGATTTCATAAAGAAACTGGGACGCTCTTTGAACAAATACAATATCAGCGTCAGGGACAGGCAGCTTGTTTCCGCCCCTGTTTCAAGCCCTGAAGGGCAGGAATACCTTTCGGCTATGTCGGCGGCGGCCAACTATGCTTGGGCTAACAGGCAGATACTGATGAGCCTTACCGAAAGATCTATTGCAAGAAGCCTGAAACTGGGGGAAAAAGCGCTCGGGTTGAGGTTGATTTATGATGTTGCCCATAATATAGCGAAAATGGAAACGCATAATGTCAACGGGAAGCCGGTTAAGCTTTGTGTGCACAGAAAAGGAGCGACAAGGTCTTTTCCCGCGGAGCACGATTCCCTGCCCCAGGTTTACCGGAAAACAGGCCAGCCGGTGATAATTCCCGGCTCCATGGGAACAAGCTCATATCTTCTGGTGGGCACCCCGGTATCTATGGAGGAAAGTTTCGGTTCGGTTTGCCATGGTGCCGGCCGGATGTTGTCACGCTCCCAGGCCCTTAAAAATATAGACGGCAGACAGCTCTATGAATCACTTAAGAGAAGAGGGATAAGCGTCAGGGCAAAAGGG
>JAFGBE010000070.1 GCA_016933315.1 Candidatus Auribacterota bacterium | reverse complement strand
TTCCCATGGTTTCAAGGAAATACTTTTTTGCCGGGAGCAGGAAAAAAAGGCTCCGGTAAAGAAATAAAATGTCGCGTCAAAAGAAATAAATCATCAAAGGCTTTTGGTTCTCTTTCTAATAATTAAAATAAAGAGAAAAAAGAACTGGGAGGAAAGAAAGAATGAATAAAAGCCGAAGATATTTTTATATGACGTTATTTGTTTTTATGGGCATATTAACCTGTTTGTGCATAATGACAATGCCCGCAGAGGCCCAGAAAGATGCTTCATCGGAAGCAAATCTCAAGACCTGCAAAATAGGAGCCGTTCTGCCGCTGGCCCCGACTTCACCCATGCCGTTTACCGGTGAAGGGGTACTGCGCGGTCTGACCATAGCCTCAATGCAGGCGCCGGAAGATTTCAGCGTCGATTTACAACTAATCGTCGAAGATGACCGCGGGGAAGGCAAAACGACAAGGACAAAGGCTGAAAAATTTTTTTCCATGAATGACGTCCCCGTAGTAGTTACTACTTTCAGCCATCTCTCAATGCCTATATTACCCCTGGCTGAAAAGAAAAAGAAAGTACACTTCTTCACCATTTGTGGGACCCCCTTAAGCAAAGGGATGGGTGACTGGAGTTTTATCCACTTCATCAATTCTGTAAGATCATCCGAGGAGACCGCCCGCTTTGCCCGTGAGAATTTGAATGCCAAGACCGCAGCCTGTATCGCCCTCAATGTTCCGACCGGCCATATATCAAACGACGCTTTCAAAAAGAAATTCACCCAGATGGGTGGTAAGGTTGTAGATTCAAAAATTGTAGAGATGTCTCAGAAAGATTTTCGCAGCATGTTGCTTGCCATTAAGAAAAAGAATCCTGACGTGATATACCTGTGGGCGCACGGCTCTGCCTTTTCGCTACTGCTGAAGCAAATAAAAGAAACGGGCATAAAATCCGACATAATTACGATGGAAGCGATGAATGTCCCGATATTCCGTAAAAATGCAGGCAGTGAAGGAATTGAAGGTGTATATTTCTGTATGCCCTCGTTCGACCCTGACAGCAAGGACCCCGTAGTCGTAAGATTTGTTGAAGATTTCAAGGAGAAGTACGACAATAAAGCGCCGGATTATTTCAGCGCTTTTGCTTATGATATTGGGCGTCTCCTGGCATACGCCACAAGCAAGGGAGACGGATCGCCGGAATCTATTCGCGAGGAGCTGTTAAAAGTGAAGGATTTCCCGGGAACCCTGGGGCCCCTTACAATTGACCCTTACGGGAACGTTTTATCGGGCTTTACCATTATGATGATCAAAGACGGAAAGGTAGCCCCTTCGGATAAATAAGCAACCATTCCCCCATCAAATTAAAGGAGAGAAAAAATGGATAAGATAAAAAATGGCTTTCGCCCTGTATTCTTTCTGCTTCTGGCCCTTTTCTTGCTAATCGGGACAGCTGCAGTTTTTGCTGAAGTCCACGCGGATGCCGCGCCAGATAACCCCTATGTCCCGGAAGAGACTATCTCAAAACCGGCTTCGGAGGCGAAAGTTCCACCTGAAGTCAAGAAAGCTACAACCCCCTCTAAAAAAAGCAATATAAAATACGAATTAATGACCACTAATACAAGTAATGTAAATTTCATGGAAGGCTTTTATGATACCACTTATGAATTTCGCAGTTATGGTCTCTTAAATCCTGCATGCTGGGCCGATATCAAGCATACCGCCCGTAATTACAGCGACGACAGGACCGAGCTGGGATTACTGGTCCCGCTCAATTACAAGAAAAATTTTCAGCTCCGGCTTTCACATGCCACCGATGTAGATAACCTGATCCCGCCGAAGAAACGGACTATGTCCTCCAACGGCGCCCGCCTGGTTTACCAGGAAGGGGGATACGGAATTTTGCTGGGTATCGAAAATAACGCTTTCGATTATGCGAATCGCGCAGTCGGGCTTGTGAGCTTCGGCAAGAAAAAGAACATCAAGCTTATGGGCGGTGTCGGTTATCAAAAATTCAATACGGCGCGTAACAGCGCCGCCTGCCTGATATATGACGCGCCTCCGGGCAACTGGAGGGCGGCGGTAGGCACGATAAACTATGTCAGCGCCAGCAATAAGGCAGGAGAAGACGAAAAGAAGGCCGGTACCATGGCGGTCCTTTCCCTGCTTGCCACCAGGGATAAAAGACCGAATCCCACTTTTTATTCCTATTACCTCAATACGCCGAATACCCAGACAGTTTACGGCGGACTGATTGCCATAGGGAAGCCCGGTGCACCCGTTAACCCCCCTAACAGCTTCGATTTCCCGGGCTCAGGTATCATAAACCAGATAATGTATGATGAACTGGGCAAATTGAAAATCAATCCCCGAGATTTTGCCTTCTCGGTAACCAGCCTTTATCCTGACGGCGGAAATAACTGGAAAGAAAACTGGACTTACGGCGGCGTCGTCCTGACAGGGCAGAAAATAAAAATCCACGGAGTATTTGAACAAACTACAATGATGGGATATTATACCATGAATAAAAAATGTCTGCCCCATATCGGGATCGGTACTGAGCAATATAAGAGAGGCGCAACTACCGACATTAAAGGCACGGTCTACGAAGCAGGGTTTTATGTCGGGATAGTCCAGCTCCGTGCAATACAAAAAACTTACAGCGATAATACTCCTAATTCAACACTCCTGGAAGCCCGCTGTAAATTCTGATCATCCGCGCTTTATTATCAATAGGGCATAGTTTATAACTATGCCCTATATTTTTTTTCGATATGCGGCCGGGGGCCGAATTCCGGATTTGGAAGAAGTGCTTGAAAGGAGCCCCGGAACCTGTTATAAATTGAGAATGAAATTGCTTCTGGTCTTTCCTCCCCAGGAAAAGGC
>JAFGBE010000069.1 GCA_016933315.1 Candidatus Auribacterota bacterium | reverse complement strand
ATATAACCAGCTTATCGCAAGAAGGGTAAGAGAACTCAACGTATACAGCAGGATTCTCCCCCACAATATATCCGCCGCTTCCCTCAGAAAGATGGAATGTTCAGGCATAATACTATCCGGAGGACCATCAAGTGTTTATTCCCCCAAAGCGCCGTTCCCGGACAAAAGAATCTTTGAGATAGGCGTACCTGTACTGGGAATATGCTACGGGATGCAGGTTATGTCATATATGCTGAAGGGACATGTGGGAAAAAGCAAGAAACGCGAATACGGCTACTCCGAGTTTTTCCCGGCAAAGGATAACGGCCTTTTCGCCAATATAAAAACAAAAACGGGCGTATGGATGAGCCACCAGGATAAGATAACAAAACTACCAAAGGGCTTCGTGTCCATCGGCAAAACGGACAACTCCCCTGTCGCCGCCATGTTCGATAAAAAAAGGAGACTCTACGGCCTCCAGTTTCATCCGGAAGTGGCACATACCATTGAAGGTAAAAAAATCCTGTCTAATTTCGTAAAAATAATCTGCGGGTGCAGGTCCGACTGGACAATGTCTTCTTTTATCAAAAGCGAAATACAGGCAATAAGAAAACGCGTCGGAGATAAAAAGGTCGTTCTCGGCCTTTCGGGGGGGGTTGATTCCTCAGTTGCAGCCATTTTAATGCACAAAGCAATAAAAAAGCGCCTTTACTGCATATTTGTAGATCACGGGCTCTTAAGGAAAAATGAAGCGAAAAAGGTAAGAGCCGTCTTTAAAGAACACTATAAAATAAACCTCCGTACGGTCGATGCTTCCGACCTCTTTCTTAAAAGGCTGCGGGGCGTAACAGACCCGGAAAAAAAGCGGAAAATCATAGGGAAAACTTTTATTGAAGTGTTCGAAAAAGAATCCCGAAAAATAGGCAAAGTGGACTTTCTTGTGCAGGGCACATTATACCCTGATGTCATAGAAAGCGTTTCGGCAAAAGGAGGCCCTTCCGCAACAATCAAAAGCCACCATAATGTCGGAGGCCTTCCCAAAAAACTCAAATTCAAACTTATAGAACCTTTAAGGGAATTATTCAAAGATGAAGTAAGGAAGCTAGGCGTGGAACTCGGTATTCCCGAAGAAATGATCTGGAGGCATCCATTTCCAGGTCCCGGGCTTGCGGTAAGAATCATCGGCGATGTAACCCCCGAAAGAATCAGCCTCCTTCAGGAAGCCGACAGCCGCTTAATGGAAGAAATCAAAAAAGCAGGCCTCTATAGAAAAATATGGCAGGTATTCTGCGTCCTTCTCCCTATAAAAAGCGTGGGGGTGATGGGAGATGAGAGAACTTATGAAAATGTAGTCGCTGTCCGGGCAGTTACAAGTTCCGACGGCATGACTGCTGATTGGGCAAAAATACCTCCTGAAATCCTGAGCAAAATATCCAACCGTCTCATAAATGAAGTAAAAGGCATAAACCGCGTAGTCTACGATATCTCATCAAAGCCGCCAAGCACGATTGAGTGGGAATGATTAACGAAAAACGCAGGACGCGAAAAAATATTAATATTCCTAACGTCCCAGCGAAGCGGACATTTCACATCTCTCGTCTCACGTAGTTCAGTTTATAACGTATTTGTCCTCCTTCGCTTAAATTTAAGCTACCTACTTACAGAAGCTTCGAAGGACATCCACCAAAGAAATTCTTATGGACTCGTCCACCATAGCTTCTCAAGTGGGATACTCTACTCCAAGCGACGGTGGATGGTGCCGGAGACCGGACTTGAACCGGTACAGCCTTGTGGGCCGAGGGATTTTAAGTCCCTTGTGTCTGCCATTCCACCACTCCGGCAAATCAACATTAAGGTTAAGGCTTAGGCTGAGGTTAAGATTACCAAAGGTATCCCTGTTTCACTAAACTTAATGCTGAATATATACCACTGATATCTGAATTTTTCCGCTGAGAAAACTGGAGGCGGCGAGCGGATTCGAACCGCTGAATAAAGGTTTTGCAGACCTCTCCCTTGCCACTTGGGTACGCCGCCTTAATAACCCGCAAAATTTAACACAACCGATTTATCTAGTCAACACTCTTTTCCGTCTTTCCCCGAGTATTTTATCTCTAAATCCTTCAACCACAGGATGATCCTTCCCTAACCTGCAAGCCTCATTAATATATTCCACCGCTTTTTCCCTGTCCCCTGTCGAATTATAAAAGGCAGCAAGGTTTGCAAGGATTACAGCTTCTTTATAATTAAGTTGCCTGACATCGGCAATTATGGATTGCTCCACTTTATTCAGGTTTTCAGTTATCAAATCACATTTATGGGCCCTTATAAGATCCAAAGAACCTTTCAGCATTGTTTCCGCTTCTTTTTTCCTTCCAAGTTCAAATAAAATAACCCCCGCGTTATAAGCGGCATCCACATCCGTATCATCATAATCAAGAATTGATAAATTCATTCTCAGGGCCCGGAGCCGGTCACCTTTTATATTATAGATCATTCCTAAGTTTATCCGTGCTTCGGAATCATATGGATTATGTTTAAGATATCCTATTAAGCACTGCTCAGCTTTATCATATTCCCCGAGATTAAACAAAGCGTCCGCCTTATTGAACATCGTGCTGCCGAAATAAGGGCTATAATCCAGTATTTCGTCGTACAAAAGCAGGGCCTTCCCATAATTTCCGAGCTTCCCTTCCACATAAGCCGCCATGGTTAAAGCATCGACATTAAAGGGGTTTTCCGACAGGCCTTTACGGAAATATTCCGAAGATTGCCGATAATCGCCACTCTCCCTGAATTCAACCCCCTTGTTAAAACAATATTCCGAGATTAAAGATGTCTTGAGATGCCAGAACATAGCAGCTAAAAAAACTACGACAAATATAAAATTGACGGTGTTTTTATTAAAGTATCCTGTCCTGGAAAAATCTTTCCCGCAGGCAAAAGACGACCCAAGCGCAAGCCATATCCAGAAGTAAGGGGCAAAATACTCAACATTCATATTAATATTGAATATATTAAATAAAAAACCCGCGATTACCGCCGAAAACACGCCGGAAGTGACAAATCGGCCTTTTTCGACATCGGCCTTTACTCTGTTGTACAGGCGGCGCAGGATACTGCAGAAAAAAAACATTAAAAACAAAAATCCGATTGCTCCCGCTTCTACAAAACTTTCAAGAAAATAATTATGGGCATGATATGTAGCTTCCGCTGACAGGGGAAGGCTGAAATACTCCGGAACAATATAAGGAGGATAAGAAAGGAAAAAGGTATAAGCTCCGCTACCCAAAAGCAGCATATCTTTGAGCATCTTCGCCGCACCCGAATAAATATAAAACCTGATTGAGGCTGTCCCGAAGGAAACATCGTAGAATATAAGATTTCTTGTGCATGGCAGCACAAACAATATGGCCGCGGCGCCGATTGCCAGAAATACAAAGCTGATAACCATTTTTTTAGGGTTGCCGGCGGCGGCAACCAGAGGTATGACCAATGCTATAAAACAAACAGCGGCAGCCGTTTTCGACCTCGTAAAGTACAATGCCCCCATATTAAGCATAAAGGCCGCCGCAACAAGAGTTATTCCCAGAGGACTTTTCTCCTCTTTTCTAAGCTGTTCTATAAGCGTTGCCAGCAGAACGGGAAGGGCCATTAAAAATATATTTGATAAAAACAGGGTGTTTCCGAAAAATATCCTTACTCTCCACGGATGTGAAAAAATTACCACCGCCAGGCTGCAAACGGCAAGAAATGTCGCGGAAACAGCCAATGCCTTTGTAAACAAAGGCCTGTCTTCCGGAAATGATACAAAAACATACCTGAAATAAAAGTAAAACAGCAACAGGACAAAGGAAATAACACAACCCCTGAGGGCATAGCCTCCGTACGCCGAAAAAAGGCTGCTAAGCCCGAGGAAAAAGACATAAACTACCAGAAAAACATCGATTTTTATGAACAAGGCCGGTTTCTGGCCGCGGCAAATCCGTGACAAAATACAGGCAGAAAACAACACAAGGACTATTTCACCAAAATAAAGTTTTCCCATAAAGGGATTGAGTAACCCCGGAATCATAAGGAACGGAAACAATAACAGATACAGCAATGCTGCTTTTCTGGCCAGCTTATCTCTAAAAGGGAACGCCGCTGATTTCATATGATAAGTATAATAAACATAAATGCAATTACACAATATTAAATAAAAAAACCCGGGAAACAATACACCGGGTTCTCTCATATTTTATATTAATAAATATTACTTTAAAGTATCGCCCCTCGGGCACCACCTTGCGTCATTCCCGACATAAAGGCAGTTTACGCCGTCATACTGGTGGTTGCTGGGCTGGGAATCCCAGACTAACGCAATATTCGCATCGCCTGTCTCTTTCATGCCCTTTATATACCTGTAACTCATGGCATTCGTATCATTGGTCGGATAAGTCCTTGTAAGCCCGGTGGAATCCAATACCGTATGTCTTGTGCTCGGACACTCAAATATATCCAAACTTTCCATATACCCGTAGTCATACAGCGGATTCAGGTTATCGGTATTTTCGCCGGTTCCGGCATCGACAAACCATTCTCCATATTCCTGCGCGTAAATATGAAGGGAGACACCTATTTGTTTAAGGTTTGACAGGCAGACCGTCCTCTTGCCCTTTTCTCTGGCTTTTGAAAGGGCGGGCAGAAGAATACTCGCCATAATCGACATTATGGCTATCACCACAAGAAGCTCTATCAGCGTAAAAGCGCTACACCTTTTCACTCTATCCCCCCTTTATAAAGGATAAATATCAACCCTTCTATACAGTTCCTATATTAAATAAACCATATTTTAAGGTTTTTTTCAATAAATTACAGCGTTATTATAACGCAGAAAAACCCACAGTAAATCCATGTATCATAACTTCTTCATATGCAGTCAGTTACACATTACAATGTGTCAATCCTCCTTTTTTTATCGGAAAAAATTTTAATTATCTCCTGCTTTACAAGCCCGTCTGTATCAAGAAAATAGGCTTCCCTGAAATATGCCTCACTTTCAGAGCTCATACCCAGATTTTCAGCGGCTATAGCGGCATTGAAATAAGCTTCCGGATTATACGGATTAATGAATATTTCATCTTTAAAAGATTTCAGGGAGGAAACAAAATCAGCCATTCTCAGATAACATATGCCAAGGCCGAAATTGATGTTGGCAAAATAAGGCGCGCGCCTCTTTATCTTCAAATAATCACCAACGGCTTTCTCATATTTCCCCAAGCGAAAATACCCATAGGCCTGATAAAAAAGAGCCATATTATCCTCCGGAGCAAATCTGAGAGCCTCATCGTAATAGCTTACCGAAGCGCTATAGTTCCCCGCTTCATCGCTGTTAACAGCCTTTCTCATAATATAATTATAGTGCGCTTTTGAATACAGGTATTTCGACGCCCAGAACAATAAAAACAACACTATGGCACACGATAATGATTTTTTCAGCGTATTATTCAGAGATAAGGCCTTGCCTGTTTCGGCTGTCATGCCTGCAAAAAACCAGAAAAACGCCCCCAGAAACGCGATATTATACACATTTGAAAAAAGCATCATCATAAAAATACCGAAACAGGCGGAAGAACAGCAGATATAAAAATATTTAAGGTACGGCCCGGCATTCTTCCCTGGAGACAAATCAGAAAAGATAAAAACGCCAAAAATCAATATTGCGAACGCAAGAAAACCTAAAATCCCGGCTTCGGACAAAACCTGCAGAAATTCATTATGCGCATGGTCTGAAAGTTTTTGCATTTTCGTCTGCTCTTCAATGCCCTTATCTTTATATTCAGGAAAAAAAACAAAGAAAGATCCCGGGCCTTTTCCAAATACGGGATCCGATGCAAACATATTCAGCGCGCCCGACCAGAGATAATAACGGTTCGATATATCCGTAATATTGTTCAAATAATCACGCTCTTTATGCAGGCTGCCCGCTTTCTCATCGGTTACAAGATACATAATCCCCAGTAAAACAACCGCGCATATTAAAATAGGCAGTATCTTCCTTATTTTATTCCATCCGAAATATGCCGACAGGAAATATAAAGCGGTAAACAGCAAAGCTATCTGGCTGCCCCTGCTCATCGCCATAGAAAACATAAAAACAGACAACAGGATCAGAATGAGTATCAAAATCCCGGTTAACAGTCTGTTTTTCTGCTTTTCTGCTTTCGACACATACACCAGGGCACACAGGCTGAAAGGAAAAGAAATAAGGATATAGGAAGCAAAGAAAATCGGATTTCCCGGCAAAGAAGGTATCCTGATAAGGAACACGGGTGTATCTGGAAAGACTCCGGGAATTATAAAAAACATCTGGTAAAGCCCGTACACAAGAGATATTAACAACCCCAAGGTAAATGCGGAATGCACTAAAAATCCTGTTTTTCCCAGATGCCTTATATAAACCGCAAACCTGAAACACAGATAATATAACAGCAGCTTATAGAGAAAATCAACAGCAGTATACCTGTATTCCGAGAACAATACTCCCGCAAGAGAGGCAACAGCGAAAAGCGCAAATAAGAAATCGAGATACCCGTAATGCACAAGCCCGCCGGCCCTGATTTTAAACAATAAATAAGCACAGAACAAAAGAACGGCGCACCACAATATGATATCTTTAATGAAAGTATGGTCAAAAAACCCGTAAAATACCACAGACGGGGAAACAAAAAAAACAAAAACCAGAAATAGAACAAACCTTCTGCCCATAAAACTAATTATACTTCAATAAGAAAATTTATACATAAAAAAAGCACCCGCTCATATTGAACGGGTGCTCTGAACTCCCAAAAATCTCAGGTGTTATTTTCTTGTAACACCTCTTGGGCACCATCTTGCATCGCTTCCGATATAGACACAGTTCCCGCCGTCGTCAGAGTGGTTAGACACCCTTTCCCAAACAATCGCGGAATCAGCAGGGTCAGATTCTTTCTTTCCCCTTCTGTATACATAGCTCATAGCATTGGTATCGCCACCGCTGACCGTATTAGTTGTGTATGTCCTTGTAAGGCCTGTTGTCGAGTCACTAACCGAATCAGGCGTGCTCGGGCACACAAAAATACTCAAGCTTGTGGTGTAGCCGTCGTATAACTGGGCCAGACTGTCAGTTGTAGCGGCAGTGCCGCTGTATATAAACCAGTCATCCCAGTCCTGAGCGTAGATATGAAGGGCTGTTCCAATCTGCTTGACATTCGACAGGCAGTTTATTCTCCTTGCCTGTTCCCTTGCTCTTCCCAATGCAGGCAACAGCATACCGGCAAGAATGGCTATAATTGCGATAACAACAAGGAGTTCAATCAATGTGAAACCTTTCGCCTTTCTCATATCAGTTCAACCTCCTTTCCCATGTTTATCTTTAACCTCATCTTAATTAAACCATATTAATCATCTTATTTCAATAAATTCATTGTGTGAAAATCACGCAGTCTTAATCCTGCTTTTTCCGGCTCCCCAGCAGGCCCAGTTTCTGCATCTGGTACCTGAGGGCATGCCTGCTTAATTTCAACAACTGCGCGGTTTTGCTTATACTGCCCCCCGATTTTCTCATAGCCAGTTCAATAAGCTCTTTTTCATAGTTCGATACCTGCTCCTGGTAGTTAATCCCCTTGCCCGAAAAAACCTCTTTCCCTTCATCATCATTGTCTTTCACTTTAAAGGCAGGGGCCTTAATCTGGCGCACCACGCTGGGAACCGCCACAACATCCCGGTTTTCCATTGAAACGATTTTTTCAACAAGTTTTTCAAGTTCCAGGACATTCCCGCGCCATTCATGCTGCAGGAGCAATTTTTTAACGTCATCATCGAAACCCTTTATGATCTTTCCGGTCAAAGCGCTGTGCTTATCAAGAAAATGTTCGGCCAGGGGGATAATATCCTCCCTCCTTTCCCTTAAAGGGGGGACTTTGATATTAATTATATTCACCCTGTAAAAAAGGTCTTCCCTGAAATTGCCTTTTTTCACCTCATCTTCCGTATTTTTCGCCGTTGAGGAAATGATTCTCACATCCAGCATTTCCTCAGTCCCGGATTTTTTATTATAATATTTGCTGTTTTTAAAGATGCGAAGCATCTGTTCCTGCAGGCTCAAAGGCATATCGCATATTTCATTTATGTAAAGGGTCCCGCCGCCGGCAATTTTAAAACAGCTGTCTTTTGCCTCCTTATCCTGAGCTTTGCCGCAGCCCGACAGTTCTTTTTCAAGCAAACCAGCTGGAACACCGGCGCAATTCAGGTAATAAAAGGGCTTATCCCTTCTGGCGCTGTGAAAATGCAGCGCCCTTGCTATCAATTCCTTGCCTGCCCCCTTTTCCCCTTCTATCAATACAGGAGAGACTGTCGGGGCGACAGTATAAACCAACTTGCATATCTCCTGTATCTGAGGTGATTTTCCTATTACACCCCTTAATCCTTCTTCGTTCGCCAACGTGCCCATAAGTTTCTTATTCTCAAGCACCAGCCTGTTATGTTCAAGCGCCCTTTTAACCGTGAAAATGAATTCCTCCGGGTCAAAAGGCTTGGCTATATAGTCGAAAGCTCCTTCTTTTATTGCTTTTACGGCCAGTTTAGGCGTGGCATACGCTGTTATCATGACAAACTCGGTATCGGGAAAATCTTTTTTTATAGATTCCATGAATTTAAACCCGTCTGTCTTTTTCATTCTCGCATCAGTAACTATAAGGTTGAATCTATCGCTGTTGCATATGGAAATAGCCTGCTCGGCGCTCAGGGCAGTTACAACACTATACCCTTTTCTCCTCAATATGGTGCACAGCGACTCAACCATATTTTTTTCATCGTCTACAATAAGAATTCTTGTCTTTTCAGTTTTATTGGTTTCCATTTTTAAAAACAGTCCTGATAGGAAGATTGATTTTCACTTCTGTCCCCGCCCTGGAACTTTTAATCTTTACGGATCCTCCGTACGTATCAACAATAGATTTTACTACAGACAACCCCAACCCTGTCCCTTTTTTCTTTGTAGTGACAAAAGGGTCAAAGACCTTGTCGAGCAGCTCGGGGTCTATCCCGCCGCCCGTATCCTTAACAATAATCGATACGCAGCCTTCTGAAGAATAAGCTGTCTCTATTACCACTTTCCCTTTTTCTTCAATTGCCTGTCTCGCGTTTGTCACTACATTGTATATGATTTGCTTTATGTGAAGGCTGTCAAAATATATGCTGGGAAGATCCGGCCTGTATTTTTTCTCGATCTCTACATTTTTGAAAAACTCCGGGCCCATATCATTGATGACTTTATCGATTGATTGATTAATATTTATTTTCTCCACCTTGCCTTCCACCAGGCGAGAATAATTCAGGAGGTCGGTTATTATGCGGTCGGAGCGCAGTATTTCTTTCCTGACTACATCAAGATGCTTTTTAGCCTCAAGAGAGGTATTGTCTATTGAATTTTCCAATATATAAACAGAGTTGATTATTATGCCAAACGGATTCTTCAGCTCATGCGCGATACTGGCGGCAAGTTTTCCCGCAAGAGATATCTTTTCCGCCCTTAAGGTCATTTCCTGCATTTCCTCATTTATTCTTGTTTTCTTGGACAAGAGCGTATATATGCCCCAGCAGCACATACCCACAAGGACCAGAACGGCTACCTTGAGCCAGAAGACCTGGTTATGGAGGAACACAGACGATTGATCGTGAAGGTAAATGGCTATTACATAAAACATTATAAAACTTAGATTCAACGCCGACTGGCTTCTGATTTTCGGGAAATTGACCGCGTTCCTTATCATAAGCCCGCAGTAAAGCCAGTAAAACTCGCTGTCAAGCCCGGTTGAAAAGTATATAAGGAAACTCAGGAACAGATTATCTATGACTGAGAGGAAAAACGCCGATAACTTCACTATTTTAAAATTTACTTTTTTCTGCCCGAGTTTTATAAGCGTGAGTATAAAAATCAGGTTTCCGAGCAGATACATCCAGAACTGATAGCGGTAAAAGACAAATTTGAACTCGGTTTCGCCCTTTACCTGCCACAGGAAAATCGCCGAGGCTATCACCACTATCAGCTTGGCGGGGAGCATTATGAACTTTTCAAGTATTACGATTCTTTTAAAATGCCTGATTTTCTCATCAGCGGTGATAATTGAATGGACCATAAAAAATCAGTTTCCTTCAACCAGGCTTTTTATATACTCCTCGGTTGAATCTTTAGCCGAAACGGAAGCGGCTTCAAGGGAGCCGTCAATAAATTGCTGGACATAAGGGTTGTCGGAATTTTTTATCTCATCGGACGTTCCGTAAGCTATAACACGGCCCTTGAACAAAACAGCCATTTTATCGGCTATACGGAAAGCGCTTTTCATCTCATGCGTCACCACAACGGACGTCATGCCAAGTTTCTTGCTCAAATCCATTATCAAACGGTCTATTACGGCAGCCACTATCGGGTCAAGCCCGGCGCCGGGTTCATCATAGAAGACAATCGATGGATCAAGCGCTATGGCCCTCGCCAGCGCGGCTCTCTTTTTCATGCCGCCGCTCAATTCGGACGGCATTTTCTTCTCAAAACCCGCCAAACCGACCTGGGCTAACTTCATTTTAACCATTATATCGATAATTTTTCTGTCAAGGCGCGTGTGTTCTGTCAAAGGAAGCGCCACGTTCTGCGCCAGGGTAAGGGAATTAAGTAACGCTCCGCCCTGATAAAGCATCCCGAATTTAAGGCGGACCCTGTCCATTTCAGAATCCTTCAAATGGACTATTTCCTCGCCGTCTATAAAAACTTCTCCCCCGTCCGGCTTGAGCTGGCCGATCATAATCTTAAGCAATGTGCTTTTACCACAGCCGCTGCCGCCCATTATCACCATGGTTTCGCCTTTTTCCACAGAGAGATTGACCCCGTCGAGGACTTTACGGTTATCAAATACTTTTTGGACGCCTTTTACTTCCAGTATCGGCATATTTTCACCTAAATAAAATAAAACCAGGCATTGAACATACAGTCAATCATTATTATAAAAATTATAGACTGGACTACGGATTGTGTAGTCGAAATACCCACACCGGCCGCTCCTCCCCTAACAGTCAATCCCTGATAACAGCCTATCAGTGCTATCATCACGGCAAAAGCAACGCTTTTCACAAGACCTGTCCAGATATCTTTAAAAACCAGATAATCAAAAGTAAGTTTTATGTAGAAAGAAGAATCAATATGCAGATTAAACCTTCCGATAATATATCCCCCTATCATGCCTACGACATTAGCAACTACCGTTAAACACGGAAGCATTATCAACAGGGCAAGCAAACGAGGGGCAACGAGAAAGCGGATAGGTTTGAGAGCCATTGTTTCCAGAGCGTCTATTTCCTCGGAAACCGCCATAGTGCCGATTTCAGCCGTAATTGCGGCTCCAACACGAGAAGCAACGACAATGGCCGCAAGAAAAGGCCCCAGTTCCCTTGTAAACGACACCCCCACAAGCCCGGCCATCAGCTCCTGACTGCCCACCTGCTTCAACTGATAAGACGTAAGCATTGCCAGTGTAATGCCGAAAAAGAAATTTACAAGCGCGACTATCGGGACAGAACCTATTCCTATGAGGTTCATCTGGTCCACAACATATTTAATTTTACATGGCTGGCCTTTAAAGGGGGCAATGAATATCCAGTATAAAGCTTCTCTGAAAATTTTCCACGCGCTGCCTACATGCTTGACAAAACCGATTGCGGACCGGCCGATCTTCCCTGCGAATTCTCTCATCAGCTTACTCCTTAAGAAGAGAATGAACTTACCGCTTCATCCCTTGTTTCATAAATAGCGAATATGGAATCCAGCTTGGCTATTTCAAAAATACCTTTTGTCGTCTCGTTCATGCCGCACAATTTAAGCAACCCGCCATACCTGTGCATCTTCTGGAAAACTTCTATCAGCGTTGCAAGCCCCGCGCTGCTTATATACTTCACGTCTGCAAGGTCTACAACAAGCTTTTTCTTTTCCTCTTTAAGAATCCCCGCAAAAAAATCCCTGGCTTTCGGAGAGGTGTGCGAATCCATATCTCCTTTAAGCAGCACCAGTTCGATATCTCCTTCGGACTTTCTTTCAAATTCCATAACAACCTCGCAATGTTATAAAAATCACTGTTAATGTTTCCATGCTTTATTGCTGCCGCTTTTTACATGTTTAATCATAATCAACTCAGTCCCGTCAGCGTCATCATGGATAATATATTGTACACTATCCATTATTTTTTTCATAAAGTAAATTCCCAGTCCGCCCGGCCTCACCTCATTCAGGTCTCTTCCTTTCATCTTTTCGGGAGGGACTTTCCGGCCATAATCCTTTAAAACCACCTCTATACCGTTACTAAGCAACGACAGCTTGATAAAAATGTCTTTTGTGCTGTCGCCGTTATAGGCATGTTTAATAATATTAGCACAGGCTTCGTCTACCGCAAGAACAATATCCGCGATATCATGTGGGGCGAAACCCGCGAGAGAAGATACCTCTTCTACCATCGTCCTTACGAGACGCAGATATTTATCATCGCTTTTTATCTGCAGGAGAACCTGATTTTGTCCGATATTGACTTCCATAATTAATATAGTATTCTTTAATTTTTATTTAACTGTAGCTGCAATCAAAGTCAGATCATCGTGTTGCGGAGCGCCCCTGGAAAACATCCTGACATCATCAAGTATATATTGGATTATTTCGGCGGCGTCAAGGTTTTTGTGCTTGATCAGATCCTTCAGGCTTTCTTCCCCAAACTCTTCTCCCTTTGCATTTCTCGCTTCCGTTATCCCATCAGTATAACCTATGATCGTCTCTCCCGCATTGATCTTTGCGACAGACTGCTCATATTTGACTCCCGGCATTATCCCTGCCGGCAATCCGGTCTTGCATAATATCTCCCTGATCGCGCCATCAGTTCCGCGAATGATAAAAGGATGGTGCCCCGCATTAGCAAAGGTAATAGCCTTCTCTTTATAATCCAGTATTCCTATCAAAAGGGTTATAAACATACCGAGCATGCTTTGGTCGACAAGAGCATTATTTATTTCTTCCATCAGCTTCCCGACACCCTTAAAAAGCGAGGCGTGGAACCTTATCTCGCTCATTGCCCTTACCATAAAAAGAGCCGCCGGAACTCCTTTGCCGGAAACGTCGCCTATGACAAGGCCCACCTTTCCTCCGCCAAAATCCAGAAAATCATAAAAGTCCCCCCCCAGCTCAAGAGCAGGGATATTCCTGGCATTTAAAATAAGATTTTCATATGAGGGGAATTCCGAAGGAAGAAAATTTTGCTGTATCTGATGCCCTATTTCGAGTTCATGTTCGACCCTCTGCCTTTCAAGAAGCCTTTTATGCATCCTGGCGTTTTCGACGGCTATTGCAACCATGCTTGAGAATGATTCGAGCAGCTCCCTGTCCTCATCGTCAAAGCCTTCTTTCGCTATCGGATTCAATACCTGTAAAACCCCTATGGTCTTGTTTTTTGCGGTTAAAGGAACGCAAAGGATAGCCCTGGTCTTAAATCCGGAATGTTTATCGGCCCCTTTAAAATGCCTTGGATCATTTTCAACATCATTGATTATGAGTGATTTCTCTTCCTTGGCAACCCAGCCCGCGATACCCTGTCCTTTCTTAAGCCTTATTTCCTTTATTTTTTCGCCGGCATCCCCATGCGCTATTTTGAAGACCAGTTCATCTGTGCTCTCGTCAAGCAGCATTAATGCGCTCGCCTCAACATTCATTATATTTTCCGCAACCTTCATGGCGCGGTCAAGAAGCTCTCCGATGTCAAGCGTTGAGTTAATTATACCGCCGACAGTAATAAGCTTCTTCAGGTCGGATACTTTGTGCCGGAGTTTTTTCAATGGCGGGGATTCTTTGCCCTTATCTTTCAACTTTTTATCCCTTTTACGCAGAAAATTTTTACCTTCTTATCTTTCCCTTTCACCGTAACTTCATCTAAAAAGTCTACTTCAAATTCACCCTTAATACAATCATAAGTTGTCTCAGTAACAATAATACCGAAAGGATATTTGCGCGTTAAACCCTCAACTCTGGATGCCAGGTTAACATTGTCGCCTATAACGGTATAATCATATATCTGGCTCGAACCCATATTCCCTACCATCATGGGGCCTGTGTTTATTCCGATGCCCATATCAATGGCTTCCACCCCTTTTTCAGAGAAATCACTGTGCAGGAGCTTTAATTCTGCCATCATATCCAGCGCTGTCAGGGCTGCGAGCCTGGCATGGTCTTCCTGCTCCACAGGCGCGTTCCAAAAAGCCATAATCGCATCGCCTATATATTTATCCACAGTCCCGTTATGAGAAATTATCACCTTTGTCATGCGGTCAAGATATTCGTTAAGCACAGGGACAACCTCATCCGGAGCTCTCTTCTCACAGTAAGCGGTAAAACCCCTTATGTCGGAAAAAAGAACCGTTATGTTTTTCCTTTCTCCGTGAAGCTTCAGCTTTGACGGATCTTTCAGAAGCATATCCATGATATTCCTTGATATATACCTTCCGAGAACCTTTTTTATGTATCTTTTATCTTTTGTCTCAATAACATGTTTATAGACAACGGCTCCGCCAAAACATATGCTCATCGCGGTATAAGGGATCACCGTATTGATATAAATATTAAAATTGCCGAACAGGTAGAAAGAAAATACTATAAAAAAACACGCGGCGAGGACAGTGAGCGGAACATATACCCAGAACCGGTAAGGGATATTGACGGCGCCTATTATGACGGAAAACAGGAATGCTATTGAAATGCCGCATAAAAAGGAGGCCTTTACTATAAAATCCTGCTCCAGGACCGTATTCAAGGCATTAGCGTGGACCAGGAGAAGAGGAACTTTATTTGAGGAAATCGGTATGAGGCCCAGATCATCCCCGCCTGTTATGCCGGCACCGTATATAACAATTTTTTCGGAGTAATCCCCGAGTGAAACGACGGGAAGCATATTCTCGCTCAACTGGCTGTCCGCCTTAATTATCTGGATAGCCGGATCCCCTTTGAAATCTCTCGCGGATCCCCTGAAATTAACCAGCATACGATAATTGTCGTCCACCGGAATCCTTACCGAAGTGCCTCTTATAGAAATGGTATTGCCGGCAAGCTCAATATCTCCGGGACTCCTGTTAAAATGCCTCAGCAGGACCGCAAGCATAAAAGAAGGATATACTTTTCCCGAGTAACTTATAAGCATTGGAAGTTTTCTTACAACTCCATCCGAATCTTCAGGCGCATTTACAAATCCCAAAAACCCCGAGCCGGCAATTTCAGATACGGGAAGCTGTACGGCCTCGGATTTAATTATGCCCCCAAGCGTTTCATGTCTGACATCAACGGCAAGATCATCGGACAGCAAATCAGCGCCCTCATCCACATAATCCCTGTATAGAGAAACACCGTTGTCCTTCTTAATCTTAAAATAATACGGCCAGATAACCCGGTTGTTTAAAAGCCTGGTGAAATAGATGATATTATCGAGGCCGTATTTCTTTTTTTCATAATATTCGAACCTTATATCAAAGCCGACTGCCGACGGATTTGTCCTGGACAGGAATTGCAGAACCTGGGCGTGGTTTGTCCAGGGCCATGGCCACTTGCTGTCGCCCATGCGGATCGATTGATCATCTACAACTACCAGCCTGATTCTGTCCGACACCTTTTTCCCCGCATTAACCCTCAGCTTATAATCATATATCCTGTTCTCCAGCTCTTTGATGGGTTCAAGCATGCAGAAAAAATAAGCGAAGACACAGGAAACAAGAGGGATAAAGAAGCATATGATCAGGCATTTTTTCACGTTCATAATTCAAAAGAATATCATAGAAAAAGTCAATTATACAGTTTTAATTAAATGCTTGTGAGAAATATACATTAAAGATATTATATATATAATCAGTTTTAATACCGGAGTTTTTAAGTATTTTTTGACTTATGAAAAAGACCGCATTCATAACAATATTTATAATACTCTGCATGCCCGCGTATGCCGGTATAAATGTAACCAATGTTACAGGAACAGTTAAATCGCATCCCGCTTCTTCCGAATCATGGGGCCCCCTGAGAACAGGCAATGACATAAGCAAGGGCAGTATAATCAAAACAGAATCTTTATCATTTGCAGACCTGCTTTTCGATCAGGATAACCGCTTCAGGATAATGGAAAACACGGAAGTCGAAGTTTCATCGATAAGCGATCCTCAGACGCTGGAAAGCGGGAAAACGGTAAAACTCCTCAGCCTGCATTTATATAACGGCACTATCGGCGCAAAACTCGACAAGCTCCCGGAAGGGACCAGAGTCAACATAGAAACGCCTTCAGCGGTCGCGGGAGCGTTAGGCACCGGCTTCACGGTCAAAACGACGGGCCGGACCTCCATCACCACTGTCTCCGTCATAGAAAACAGGGTTTTAATCTCAAGCGGCGATTCCCCGGACAAGACGGTTACGGCAGATGCCTTCAAACAGGTAAATGTATCGCCGTGGAAACATACCAATCTGTCTGCGACAGGGACGGGAATACTTTCAGAAGCCATCCTGGGAAAACAAAAAGTGGAAAATATGAAAAGCCCGATTGTGATTAAATCATCCGGTACGGGAGTTGATGAAACTGAAGCAAAAAGCATGGCTCTTCTGGCCCTCTGCGAAAAAATATACTCAATAAAACTGTCCGGGGAAGAAACAATATCTGACATTGTCTATCATGACCGGAATACCGCATGCAGGCTTCTTGAAGCCGTCTCCAACGCCGAAATCAAAGGATCGGCTTCGGACAGTAAAAACAGCTTCACTGTTTTTGCCGAATTGAAACTGGGAATAATAGAAAATATCATCGGCCGGAAAATCCTGTCTGTCCAGATGCCTGTTTACAAGATAACCTTAAAGGAATACGGGGATAAGTTCGGGGCGCTGGCAAGGGTTACCACAAGAAGGGCCGCCCTGGTTGACGGCTACAGGCGACTGGCGGAAAAAATATACGGCACGGTAATAGATTCCAAGACAACACTGAATGATTACGCAATATCAAATGACTCAATTAAACAGAGGGTGGAAGGTGTGGTAAAGGGAGCGGCTGTAAATGAAGAAAGCTATTTTTCCGATGGTTCGGTAACCGTCGCATGCAGCATAACAGGGCTAAAAATAGTGTCCGAGGTCAATTCAGTAAGCCCCGACCTGGATTTCGGCGAAAATTATGTTTCCTCTCCCGAAAATATATCGTATGAGGCTTTTTCCGTAATATATAACTATTAAATGAGGGATTAATGTTTATTTTTCTAAGACTGATTCTGGCTCATCTGCTTGCCGATTTCCCTTTTCAGACATCGGAAATCTACAAACTCAAAATGAGGAATTTCCAGGGCCAGGTCCTGCACGGCATGATAGTAGCCGTCGTTTCGCTTTTTATCCTGCTTCCTTTCGCAAATAACATATGGGTTTGGGCAATATGCTTTTTCATAGGCATTACCCACGCAATAACAGACTGGGCAAAAGTCCTCTGGACAAACAAGAAAAAGAACGGCAACCATTTTACGGGTTTTATACTGGACCAGATCATACATATTTCGGTCAATTTTGTGGTTTTTATCACACCCCTCAAAACAATCACTTACGCAAACACACAGAGCATATTGTTCAATACGCTCTATAACGACAATAACCATATTATATATGCCATATCATACGTGATAGTCACTTTCGGATTCACTTATTTTATCGACACATTCAAAATGACATATTTCAGGAACACATATAAATCAATAAGCACAAAGGAAGAAATCACGGGGCTGTTTTCCAGGGGAGTAATCCTGACGTCCATAATAGTAACCGGTAATTTTTACTTTTTTATACCGCTGATAATCGCCGGCGAAATGTATCTGCTGAGTCCTATGACGCTGAAAAACAGGATTGCGGACCTGATCCTCGGCACAGTTCCGACAATCTTTGTCGGGATAATACTGCGATGTTTCCTGGAGGAAGTTTCCACATGCAGGGTCTGCGGTATATTCAACATTCTCTGATGCTATTCCTGCTTAATAAGAGCGCCCCTCTCGAAATTGCCGCCGCTGAGAATCTTCGCTTTTGAAAATTTATCCTCTACGGCAAAGACCTGGACTTTCCCCGCTTTCTGTGTTTCACTTCCCAGTGTGATCCCCGTGTCAGGGTCGATTAATTCTTCTCCCACGGAAAACACAGAGAATTCGTCGCCCACCATTACTCCTGATTCCTGCCCGCAGTTCAAATACACGACATTATCTTTGACAGTAACAACTTTGCCCTGCCATGGGACATTTCTAAGTTCGGCGCAGATCCATGCTATAGCTTCGTCAATGGCAGCCTGTGTAGCTTTTCCCAGAGGGGCTTTTTGGAAGTTTGATGTCCCTATACCCCAATCGGATCTGGCATAACCGATACTCATTCCTGAGGATTTTGCTTTTGCTTCACACCTTTTAGAGGCAACCACCTGTCCTGTCTCAACATCGTATAACCTTATGTTGACTGCCACGTGCGCATACGAACCTGAACCGCCGAGAGAAAACCCTTTAACGTTAAAACCCATCCCGCCTCCGGATGTTCTTTCAGCAAATTCAGTAACGGCTCCGCTGACAAGTATCTGGGCATTCAAAAGTTTCCCTACCTGAGGTGCTCCGGCGGAAGTCGTACGTCCGCTCTGTGCAAAATCCTGCTCTTCAAGCACCCCTCTTATATTCTGGCGTTCAACAACAATGAATTTACCCGAGTTAGT
>JAFGBE010000004.1 GCA_016933315.1 Candidatus Auribacterota bacterium | reverse complement strand
GTCGGAGGCTTTCAGGATAGGAGACAGCCACGTCGAAAGGTATAAGAAAAAGCTCTCCTCAACACTGGAACTGGAAGGGCTGAACTCCGATCAGGAAAAAATACCGGAAACACCGCCGGAAGAAAATTAATCAGCCTCCAGCAAAACGTTATCAAGATAAATCACGCCGTTTCCCCTGGATTTTACATGGAATGATATGTCGCCGTGCATCGCGGCGTTTTCCGGGACTTCCGGCTCTCCCTTATATTCCACATTGATTGTTTTTTTGAATGTTCTCCACTTGCCGGCCGGGCTGAATTTGAATGTTTCGTAAACCGTCTGGTCGATTTTCTGCCCGTCTTTCACCACGCCCCTGCCGTACTCGGCCCAGAAAGCAATGGTAGCGTCAATGATCCCGTCGCCCTTGTAATCGAAAGACAGGCTGTATTTTCTGCCGTGCGCGACATTGAACCTTTCGGAAGTTATCTTAATATAATCCCCCTCTGAACCCCTGTCGTCGAGGCCGGAATTATTGTACGCGTATTTCACCATCATCCCCACTCTCGCCGGCGTTCCGGGAGCTTCCGGCTCGGTAAAAGTTTCCATGACAGCCCAGCTGCTTCTCTCTTCCATCCTCCAGGCGGCGGGCCGGTAATACTCTTTCAGAATATCTTTCCCCCCTACCGTAATGCCGTCATGCATCAGCATACCCTGCTGCTGTCCCGTGTTGCGGTACACATGTATGTATCCGCTGCTGCTCCCGGTGACAAGATCTGTCAGCCCGTCATTATCCCAGTCGGCGGGATATACCGTGCTCATCTCGCCTTCCTTTATGTCGCCGCCCCTGGTCTTAAATCTCCCCGCGAACATCATCTGTTTCTTGAAATCTTCTCCCGGGGCGTTTTCATTTATAAAAAGCTCTATGTGCCCCGTCCGCATTCCCATCACTATATCAAGGTCCCCGTCGTTATCCCAGTCAACCGCCTCGGGCGTGAGATGTTCCCTGCCCTCGCCGTAAACCAGCACCTGCCTTTTGTCCTCGTCGAAAACTTTGCCCCCCATCATATCCCTGTTTAAGAACAGGTGGACAGCGTTAGCGGAATACGTGCCTTCCCCGAGAATAAGGTCTTTTATCCTGTCATTATTAAAATCGGCGACGCACGGGGAGCTGTTCCTTCCTATATCAAGGACCCTGCCCTTGAAAAGGAACCTGTCGAATTCCTTCAGTTTTTTTGTTTCCACAGGGGCCGTCGGGTCTTCCGTCCCGTTTATAAATTTATAATCGTTAATAGAACCTTTATTAATGGCAAACAGCACGTCGCCCTCCAGGCGGCCGCATAATATGTCTAATTTCCCGTCATTGTTCCAATCGGCCAGGCTGCACCTGGCACATTCTCCGAAATGCGTCACTATCGGAACGCCGGTCTCGAAGACAGGTTCCTTAGCGCTGCCCTTGTTCAGGAACACAAATATCGCGCCCTGTGTATCGGATACGACTAAATCCCTGAGTCCGTCATTGTTTATGTCCACGAAATTCGGCTTCGGCGCGAACCATGCCCTTGTATTCCTGGTTCCCGACTCCAGAATATCCCTGTCTATCCTGTAAAACCTGAGATTGCCGGAAGAATCAACCCCATCCCAGAGGTTGTCGAGCTTAATCTTCAGGTCGAGATACCCGTTTATTATCAGGTTATCCGCGGCAAAAACATCTTCCCGCGGCAGGATAGCCCAGCAAAGAAAAAATAATATCAGAAACCTTATTTTCAAACTGTCACCTCAAAAGCAAATACACAACCACATTGATTCCCATTTTGTAGGCGTCTTTTATCGACTCGAGCTCTACATTCTCGTAATTCACCTTGTCTCCCCATTTGCCCAGCCTCTGGTAAAGGTTATCGTCATCCCCCTTATACCAGTTAAAATCTATCTCATCCTTGTCATTCAATCCCGTGGTCCACAAGTCGCCGTAATCGTTAAGGGTGTAAATGACCACTATCCTGTCCCTGACTTTTATCACTTCGGTCGTATCGTTCTTCCAGTTCATCCCCTTGGGAAGTTTATTGAAGCTGTAAAAAGAACTGTATACGGGGTGGTTGATATCTATCTCCTCAAACTCCCTGTCCGGCAGGACCCTTTTCATCTCTCTCCTGAAAGCCACGTCGAACCTGGAACGGCGTCCCGGAAGGCTGTTGTCGCAGTATACAGCGCCGCCTTTTAAGATATATTTCCTCAGGTTAAGCACCTCTTCCTCGGTAAATGTAAAATTGTCGTGGCCTGTCATATAAACAAACGGGGCTTTGAAAATCTCTTTTGAATCCACGCTTCTCACAAGGATATCGGCATTGGCCTCTATGTTCGTCCAGCGGTTTATCTGTTCTATCAGGTTGATAACTCCGCCGAACTGGCAATCCCAGTCTCCCCCCGCGTACCTCGCGACGCTGAGCTGGATCTTGGCTTTCGTGGTTTTTCCCCGGCCCGACAGCTCGAACTTTTCGACAAAATCCTTGTAATCCTGTTTCCTGTCTTCCTGCCTTTTTACGAATTCTCTCTCGGATGATATTTTCGGGGTCTCGGCCTTCACAAGCTCGGGCTTTATGGCGGTCTGTTTCTTAAAAAGGCTTTCCTCCACTACCTTCTGCACCTCAAGCGTTTTCTTCTTCACCGGCAGTTTCTTCGCCATCTGCACAGGGACTTCCTGGACCATCTCCTTGCGCAGCTGCCTGAGGTCCACCTTCTGTATCGGTGTGGATTTGCTTAAGAATTTTCCGCTCAGGAGCGCGTTGTCGGTCACCGGCCTCACGATATATATCGAGCCCAGCACAAGAAGGACTATCACGTGGAACAGTATCGCGGAAGAAAGGTAAGGGGCTTCCTTGAAGCTCTTTTTCAAAAACCTGTATATTCTGAGTTTGTTTATCATCTTGCCTAATCTTCCGAAAGGAACGATATGTTGTCTATTTTAGCCGCCGCGCACGCGTTAAGGACATCCACGACGCGCCCGTGCTTCACGCCTTTTTCAATATCTATAATGACTCCCTGTTTCTCATAGACCATTTTCAGCTTATACAGCATTGTGGTAAGCTCATCGAGCATCCCGCTTTCGGGAGAATCATATTCCTTGTTATTCACAAAAACCCTGTTGCCGCTTTTTATGGTAATCAGCACCTCATCCGGGATCTCTTCCGTCTGCGCCTGCTCGCCGGCCTGCGTCGGGATATCGACGCCGAGCTGGGTTTCCTGTATCTTAAGGCTCGACGTGCTTATAAAAAATATCAACAGCAAAAAGACGACATCTATCATCGGGGCAATTTCAAAATCTGTCTTTTCGCCTGAAGAGTCTTTTGAAAATTTCACTTGTTTCCTTCCTCTTTATAAGTGGCAAACCATACTTTCCATATTCCTTTTTGCGCGCAAAGCTCCATAATCTTCATAACGTGCTTATGGTCCGTATCCTTATCGCCCCTTATCAAGACCGAGGCGATTTCCTGTTTTTCCAGGATTTCCGAAATCTGCTTCCCGAGCTGTTCGGGGGTATAGGTATAATTCTGGAAAGTTATCATACCCGCGCCGTCCACATTAACGACCATTCTTCCCTCCGTAGTTTCCTCTGTCTTTGACTTGTCGGCTATGGGAAGGTCAATCCCTTCCTTGCTTTCCAGGTCGTGGAACGTGGAAGCGCACATAAAGAAAATGAGAAGAAGGAACACCACATCTATCATGGGCGCCATCTGGAAACCCATTTCCTCGAATTTACCCGATTTTTTCGACACTCTCACTGCTTATTTTCTTCCCCCGTGTTTTCCTGTTCGGCACCTTGCTGCGGGTTTTCCTCTTCAGGCGTTTCCTCCGCCCGGGCATCCGGCTGGGCATCCTCAGGCTGCGAGTCTTCGGCGGTCCCGCTCCTGTAAGACGCCCTTGAATAAATCTTGTCTATTATCACTTCCACTTTCTCCTCGGAAATGGCGATGAGGTTCGCGATATGCGTCTTAAAATAAAAATAGAACGCCATGGCCGGAATCGCGACTATCAGCCCGAAAGCCGTAGTCACAAGAGCCTCCCCGACGCTGGAAGCCAGAAGCGACGGCTTGCCCGCCGCGCCCGCGAAAGCTATGGCGTTGAAGGATTTTATCATGCCGGATACCGTTCCCAGCAGCCCGAGCATCGGGGCAATGGTCGCTATGACGGAAAGGTAATTTACCATCACTTTCAGCGCCTCGCCTTCGCGCTCTCCTCTTTCCTCTATCGCTTTTTCCATATTGTCCCTGCCAAGGTGCGCTTTTTTCAGGCCCGCGAGCAGGATTTTCGCGAAGAAAGAATCGCTAGCCACGCAGGAATTCGCAACGCCCTGGAGATTTCCCCCGTCAATATCCTTTTCTATGGAATCGAGGAATGAAGACGGTATCAGTTTTTCGCGGGAAAGGGTCATGAAACTCCTTATGATGATATAGACCATAACCACGGAAACCAGGCCTATGATTATCATCATTATCCCGCCCTCTTTCACCGTCTGCCAAAGGGTCTTCCCCTTTTGCGCGGAATCATCCTGGGCCGGTTCCTGGCAAAAGGCGGCCGACGCGACAAGAACAATAAATATAACAGCTAAAAGACAACAAAGCGTTTTTTTCATCCTGCTCTCCTTTATTTAAAGATTGTTCATTCTTTTATAAGCTTCTTTCCCCTCTTCGGAAGAAGGGCTGTTTCCATAAATTTCCTTATAAAGGCTTTTCGCGAACTCCTGTTTCCCGATCCGGCCAAAACATTCGGCGGCCAGCATCTTGGATTCTGTTACGAGCCCGGCCGTCTCGGGATAGAGGACGTCTATCGACAAAAGTTCCATAGCGGCTTCCTCGTATTTTTTCTCCGCCTGCAGGCGGCGGCCTTCTATATAGCAGTAAAAAGCCATATCATCTTTCCCTATCGACTTCTTCCTGTTTTTGTAAGAATCCACCTGCAGGGGCTGGACTTCACCCGCCCGCAGCCGGCAGTAATCGGCCCTTATCGAACAATGGAGTTTAAGGCTGTTATCGCCTGTCTCTCCCATGACTTTCGTATAGAACACAACCGCCTTATCAGGCTTATCGAGTCTCAGATAACAGTCGCCTATCTTTGATATTATCCTGTCGCTGCTTATAAGAGGGTCGGGATTCTGCAGCAGCTCATGGTAAGCCTTTATCGCTTCCACGAACCTCCCCCGGCTGAAATCTTCCTCCGCCATCTTGTATCCGTCGGAATAAAGGGATTCCAGTTTCACATCCTCTTTATTGACCGTCATCTCGCCGTACTGGTCCAGTTTGACGGTCAGCTCGCCGTTCTCATCCCTGACTATCTCGCCGTTTATGACCTGCCCGTTCTTAAGCTCGATGACTCTCGCTTCCGAAAAAGCCGAAACGGCAAAAAATACAAGCGACATTATTATAAAGCTATATTTTCCCATTAAATTCCTCTTTGGCCTTTTGCGCCGCTCCCGTATCCGCAAAATCTTTTAACAGCTCGTCGTAACACTGGCGGCTTTCTTCCTTCTTGCCCGCCTTGCTCAGGATCTCAACGCACTTGAGCAGTGATTTTGAAGCGACTTCCCTGTCATCGCCGTAAAGGAGCGAAATTTTCCTGAAGTTCGCCAGGGCTTTGTCCGTCTGTCCGGAAGACTCATAGCACTCCGCGATTCCGTAAAGAACGGCGGGTTTCTTTGTTTCGGGAGCTTCTCTCAGGAGCCTTTTCCATATCTCCAGGCTGCCCTCATAATCGCCGTTATCCATAAGGGTAAGGGCCAGCTTATATCTTGCGCTTTCAAGAGGTATGTCGATAGCGTCCGAAATATCCATTTTCAGGGCGGTCTTCACCTCTTCAAGGCTTTCGCTGTTTTTACCCCTGGCCCTCAGTATGTCGGAGAGTCCTATCCTGCTCATAAAAACAAGTTCTCGGTCGTCGCTGTTTTTCGAGATTAACCCTTCAAGCAAAGGCTCGGCATCGCCGTACCTGCCGAGCAGTGTGTCGGACTGGGACACGATATAAATCTCCCACGGGGAAAGAGACTGAAAAGCCGAAGAGGCGTCCATGCCGAGATATTCTTCCCCCGAATCGGTAATATCGCCCTTTTCCACAGCTCCGGCGATGATATCCGCTTTCCATTTTTTGCTTTCCGTGCCGGCGGCTTTTTTCAGCATGTCCATCCACTGTCTTTTAAGGGCCCCATCCTTCTCTTCTTCCGCCATATCCATAAGATTTTTCAAAGACAGGCAGACATATTTACCTTTATCGTCTCCGGAGGAAAATATCTCAATATACTTGCCGGCCGCGGGCCCTGTTTTCTGCATGCCCTGTTCCAGGAAAGCCGCGCGGTATTTGAATTTGGCCTTGTCCCCGTCTGTTTTGGCGTTATTGTACGCCAGCAGGTACATTTCGATTTTCGCCTCGTTCCTCCCCGCGCCGGTGTAATACTTATCAAGCCAGGAGTAGCAATCCTCGGTGACAGCGGAGCCGGGGTACTTCTTTATTATATCGAGCATTGTCCTCTCGGTCTGTTCATAATCGCCCTTGTTCGCGTAAGCCTGGGCTATATCGAAATCCACAAGGACTTTCTTGTATTCCGCATTAAGCCTGGACTTGTCGATAGACGACAGTTCCTTAATGGCGTCATCGTTCCTGTTAAGGTTTATAAGGCAGGCTCCCACCTGTATCTGGATATCGGGAACGTCGTCGGAATCCATGTTCTTGCCAAGGTATTCCCTGTAATACTGCAGGGCCTCGTCATATTTCCCGGCCGCGAAAAACACGTTGGCTTTTTCCCTTCTGGCCCTTGAGGCGTAATCGTCGGAGGGGTATCCCGATATCAGGGCGTCAAAATACGCGACGGATTCATCCGTTTTCCCTTCATTGTTAAGGCATACGCCCATCCCGAAAAGGCTTTCAGGGATTATACCGGCGTCATGATTGTCTTTATCATTGATAATTTCGGAATATACATCCGCGGCATTTTTATAATCGGATTGCTCGATAAACGCCGCCGCTTTCAGCGCTTTCGCCTCGGAATATACTTCCGGCCGGGAACTGTTCTCCACGCATCTTGAAAATTCCGTTACCGCTTCGCCGTATTTCTTCTCGGCGAAAAACCTTTTGCCTATCGTCAGGAAAGCGACGGCGACTTCATCGTCTTTAGGGAATGCCTTTTCCATCCTGTCGGCCACTCCCAGGCACCTGTCCACTTCGCCAAGCTCAAAATAACAGTATACAAGTTCCTTGTAAGCCTGTTTCACATAATACTCGTCTTCTATGTTCCCGATAATATAATTCGAAAGGATTATGTCGCGGTAAAGGCTGCCCATATCGCGGTAACACAGGCATCTTCTCATATAAGAAATCAGTCCCAGGTCCTGTTCGGCGTCGATTTCCCTGTATTCTTTCGTCAGTTTGTTCAGTGATTCCGTTATCTGCGACCTTTCGCGGCCCGAGGATTCTTTCTGCCAGACTTCCTCCCTCTGTTTTCTCAAAACACTTATCCTGCCGGCAAGCTCCGAGAGCACTTCCTTTTTCGTTTTCACGTTGCGGTAATTTTCTATGGCTTTTGTCTTATTGCCCGATTCATCATATATCTCGGCGATAAGGAAAAGTGCCTTGTTCGCCAGTATAGGGTTGCCCGAAGATAAAACAAGCTCCTTCAGGATTCCCACGGCTTTCTCGATGCTCCCCTCTTTCTTATAAATAAAAGTCTTGAGGAAAAGCGCCTGGTTTTTCATTTCCATGGAGTTCGCGCCGCTGATTATGGAATCGAGTATCTTTATCGCGTTACTGTATTCCTGCGCAAAATAATAATTGTAAGCTTTCTTGAAGATGAACTGGTTTTTTATATCCGGGTTCTGGTATTTGCCGACAGCGTCGTCTATAATGCCGTTTGACTGGCTGTATTCCTTTTTAGCGGTGTAGCAGTCCGCGAGAAGCATATAACATGAGGGCGTCATATCGTCCTCGGGAAATTCCTTTATCATGTGTCTTAGCGCGGCGGACGCCTTGTCATAGTCGCCGGCGCCGAAATAGGCAAACCCCAGGTTGTAATACGCCACGGGGATAAGTTCATGTGTGGGAAAATCTTCCGTTATGGTCCTGAAACAGGCCGCCGCCGGGGCGTAATCCGAGGCGTCCAGCAATTCCTCGCCTTTCCTGAAACTGTCCAGGGCCTCATCGGCAAATGAAGCCGCGCATATTAAACCAAGAAAACAGCCTATGAATATCCTGAGTCTGTTAAGCATATTCCGAATATCTTCTCTTATATACAGGCAGTGTGAATTTTAAATATATCATATAATATAAGGCAACGCCCTTCAATGGACAAGATTAAAACCGTAAATAATATCTGTGTTTAACCGCTCTATTTTAGTATAATCTATTTTCTATGGCCCAAAAAACTATAAAAGTCAAACGGTATTTCCCTCTTGAATTCCAGCTGTCCCGCCGCCAATGGGATGCCTACAGGCTCAAAGAAGGGATATTCGCGGATTCGGAAGCTCCGAAACCGCCGTGCCTTCCCCTGATAAGGAAAATTGTAAAGCGGATATACGAAGTTAAGGGCCATGAGCTTTTCGCGAAGAACCCGTTCAGGGCCGGCAAACTCAACGCCGCCGGGCTTATGAACGAGGTTTTCCGGTATATCATAATGTTATACGAGAGCAACACCAACCCGGAAGCATTGAAGAAAACGCTGGACTACTCTTCAAGGAAAATAAAATCCCCGGATACCCTCGAAGCTTTTATCGGCCATTTTCCGCCCTATGAAGTAATGAGGGACAAGCGCGCGGGAAAGGAATACCTGCTGAATAAAACCGATTCGATGCCGAACACGGAACTTACCGCCCTTGAGATGATCCTTATCCACCTGGCCAACAAAAACAAGGCCATTGCCCCTTACCGCGAATTTTTCGACGACAAAGAGTTGTCGGAAAAAACCACTTACGCTAAAACATTGAAAGCTTTCAGGGAATTCCTTGATAAAGAGCCGGGGTTCGGCAAAAACAACAAGCCCATAATAGATTTTCTCTTGGAACCCATACAGGCTTCGGAAGACTCGCTCGAAGGGCAGTTGAAATATATAAAAGACAACTGGTCTGAATTCCTGCCCGAAGACATATTGAACAGAATACTGACGGCGCTTGACGTACTGAAAGAAGAGGAAAAGGAAGGCTGGCTCGGAAAAGGGCCGAACATCGTAATGCGCTTCAAAGACCTGGCGGATTACCCGGAATACGCGAAATACGTCCATTCTCCCGAATACGAACACTTCTCTGAAGACAAGAACTGGATGTCAAAAGTGGTCATAATAGCCAAAAGCACTTATGTTTGGCTTGACCAGCTGTCAAAAAAATATTCAAGGGCCATAAATAAAATCGACCAGATACCTGACGAAGAGCTTGACCGGCTCGCCGGCTGGGGATTCACCGGGCTCTGGCTGATAGGCATATGGGAAAGAAGCCCGGCATCCCAGAAAATAAAACAGATCTGCGGAAACCCTGAGGCCCTGGCCTCGGCGTATTCGCTTTACGATTACACCATAAGCGAAGACCTCGGGGGTGAAAAAGCTTTCCAGTCGCTCAGGGACAGGGCATGGCAGAGGGGCATACGCCTCGCGACCGACGTCGTTCCCAACCATATGGGCGTTTACTCCAAATGGGTGGTGGAACACCCCGACTGGTTCATCCAGCTTGATTATCCTCCTTACCCCTCTTATAACTTCTCGGGGCCCGACCTTTCCAACGATGAGCGCGTCTCAATACAGATAGAAGACGGTTACTGGACAAAAAGGGACGCCGCCGTGGTTTTCAAGCGCTATGACAAACACACCGGCTCCACAAAATACATATACCACGGGAATGACGGCACAAGCATGCCGTGGAACGATACCGCGCAGCTCAATTTCTTAAGACAGGAAGTAAGGGAAGCCGTCATACAATCCATTTTAAATGTCGCCAGGCATTTCAGCATCATCCGGCTTGACGCGGCTATGACGCTCGCGAAAAGGCATTACCAGAGGCTCTGGTTCCCCCATCCGGGGACCGGCGGCGGCATACCTTCGCGGGCGGAAAACGGCTTAAGCACCGAGGATTTCAACCGCCTTATGCCCCATGAATTCTGGAGGGAAGTCGTTGACAGGGTAAACAAAGAACTGCCTGACACACTGCTTCTCGCGGAAGCGTTCTGGCTGATGGAAGGTTTTTTCGTCCGCACGCTCGGGATGCACAGGGTCTATAACAGCTCTTTTATGAATATGCTCAAGATGGAAGAGAACCAGAAATACCGGCAGGTCGTGAAAAATATCCTCGAGTTCAACCCGCAGATACTGAAACGGTTCGTCAATTTCCAGAACAATCCCGATGAGGAAACCGCAGTCGCCCAGTTCGGGAAAGGCGATAAATACTTCGGCGTCTGCCTGATGATGGTGACTATGCCCGGGCTCCCGATGTTCGGCCACGGGCAAATAGAGGGCTTCTCAGAGAAATACGGTATGGAATACCGCAAAGCATACTGGAACGAGGAAACCGACTGGGACCTTGTAAGGCGCCATGAGGCGGATATTTTTCCCCTGATGAAAAAACGCCACCTGTTCAGCGAAGTCGACAATTTCCTTATGTACGATTTTTACAGGAACGACGGCTCAGTCGATGAAAATGTCTTCGCGTTCTCGAATATCCGCGGAGGGGAAAGAGGCCTCATAATATACCACAACAAATACGCGTCCACATCCGGCTGGATAAAGGATTCCTGCGCTATATCAGCGGAAACAGGCCATGGCAAAAGGAGCCTCGTCCGGAAAACGCTGGCGGAAGGGCTGCGCATAAAAAACTCAGAAAACACTTTCTATATATTCAGGGATTATAAGTCGGGCCTCCAGTACATAAGAAACGGCCGGGAACTCAGCGAAAAAGGTCTGTTTCTCGGGCTTGAAGCCTACCAGTACCATTCGTTCCTCGATTTCACGGAAGTCGAAGATACGAAAGGCCATTACAGGGAAATCGCGCGCCGCCTCGACGGAAGAGGCGCGTACGACATACGGGAAATGCTGATGGAAATGATATTTTCCCCGATCCATAACTCGCTCCGCCACATAATCAACAATAATTTCACCGGCGAACTGCTCGCGCAGCGTAAAAACGCGGCGGCCGACTTCCCTAACAGGGCCGAAGGGTTTTATAATGCAATCAGAGATTATTACAGTTCCTCCGCCGACCTAAAAACTATCGCCAAAGACATAAAAACGGATTTTGAAAGGTTATCGGGCATACTGAAAGCCCCGAAAACCGGGCCAATCGGGAAATACCTGCATTCGCAGGATTTAAACAGCCCCTCATTTTTCAAGAAAGCGGTCTTAACCATACTCTTAAAACATCTCGGGAAGATACAAAACGAGGGAAACACCCGGATAATAGAAGAGCTAATGCTCGAAAAAGTGATTTTCTCAGAATTAAAGGAAACAGGGAAAGATGACCTTGCCGCCTCCCATGACAGCCTGCTTGTCAAAATAGTCTCATCATACCCCGGCGGGCTTGGGACAGAGCACACCGAAAAACCGAAAGCCGCGCTAAGCCGCATATTCAAAGACGGCCTCGTTTCCCATTACCTCGATTTCAATGAATATGAAGGCATACTGTGGTTTAACAAGGAAAAATTCGAAGACCTTATTTACTGGCTCTTCATCGCCGCGATAATCAGCGGCGGCAAACCTGAAAAATGCCATAAGAACGTTTCGGAAATTTCCCGAGCGCTCGCAAAATCCGAATACAAGGTCAACCGGCTTCTGGAACTTCTCTCTTAATCTTCCTCTTTTTTAAAGAAATCCTTAAACTGGTCTTTCAGGGAATCAACCGATTTCTTTGTGTCTTCCGTAATATTTTTGACGCCCTCTCCCACAGGCACTTCGCCGTCCGCTATTTTCTTGAGCTGGTCAACGGCCTGGGACGCCTGTTCCTGCACTCCGGCGACAATACCCGAAACGCTGCCTTCAAGGGCTTTTAGATTGAAATTGGCAAGCTGGGCGATCGTCGTTTTCGCGAGCGTCCTTGTCACAAGAAGGACAACAAGTTTATATGGATCGGTAATGTTCTCAAATTGCTCATCTATGTTTATATCGAAAGAGTAAACCTCAGGCGTTTTCCCCTTGGAATAATCTTTGTAAACGGCTTTCTCTATTTTCAGGTGCAGTTTATCTATCTGCCATGTCATTGGTTTTGCTTCCCCTGCTTCTTTCGCAGGCTCTTTTTTCCCTTCAGCCGGTTTTTCTCCCTCCCTGGCGACCGCCTTAAGCGCGTTCAGGTTCAATTCGCCTTTCGAGTTCTTCACAACCGACAATTCCCTGAGGTGTATTGTCATATCCTCAAGGTGCACATGTTTTTTCATTATCGCCTTTACGTCGCAATCAACATATATCTCGGGAAAATCGAACATTATCTTGTCCTCGAATCCCGACGGGTTCCTGAGCTTGAGCTCTTTGATATCAACTGTCTGGTCCTGCAGGCCGACTGTAAGGGTTTCCATCGTAAGGTGAAGACCAGTCGTATCCCTTACCACCTTCTCGATCGCACCCTTGATAATGGTATCTTTAAAGACAATCAGGCCGGCTGCGATAACAAGTATTATCACTATCACGGTCAGTAAAAACTTTTTCATATTCACACCCCCGATTTTTAAAATTTAAATTCCGAAAAAGGATTGAACCCTTTTTTAACGAACAAATACCACGCGCTTGAGTGCACATTCACACCCCTCATATCGGTCGGGTCATTCGGCCACCTGCTCTTATTAGCCAGCCCCGGAAGTCCGTATGTTCCCGGATGATACCTGCTTTCAATCATGGCTTTTTCCGTTTCAGATAGGTAATATTTTTCTCTCTTCTTATCTCCCATGGCCTGGAATGCCGATACGATTTCAATCGTGCAGGATAATTCAAGGCGGCCTTCCATATGGTCTTCCGGCATATAAGAGAATCCGGTTATCTCTTCACCGGTCGCCTCGGACGTCACGGTAAGTCTATAATTTTTCTCAAGAAATTCCAATGGATATTTATTCTCATCGCCAAACACAAGGTATGCCCACGCCTGGAGCTCGCTGTCGGTCGTTGAAACCGTTGTCCCGATTTTAATGCGCCTGTCCCCCGCAACATACATCGAATCAAGGAACTTCTTTATCTCCGCCCTGGCGCCCGCCTTATCCTTAAAAGGGGCGAGGGCCGCATACGCGTCCAGGTTCCCTTCGGATGATTTAGCCCTGAGCATGGTCCTGCCGTCGCCGGTAAACCCGTACCACAGGCCGAAATCCCCCGTCTCATAAATCTCATTCCCTTCCTTATCCCGCATATCACAGAGCCAGTCGGCTATTGCTTTCATCATAGAGTCATATTTGCGCGAACCGGTCCTGCTCTTATAAAAATTAAGGGCCATAAGCAGCCAGGAATTATCGCCCACCCACCTGTAAGAATTCCAGTCGGCCTCGCCGCTGGACGGATGCCTCATCTGGAGGAAACCCCTCTGTGTTATGCTCGGAGCCGAAAACTCTTTGGCCTGCTTTGAGAGAAAATAATCAAATATTTTTCCGGCTCTGTCATAATCGCCGTAAAGGGTAAAGACCATCGCCGCGGTCGAAAGCTGGTATGTCGAACAGATATCAACGCCTTCGGCGCTCTGGAAGAGCCCGTTTTCGCCCTGTGATAAACAGAACCACTCGTACACGGATTGTTCCCTGCTGTCCGTGAAGCGGTTTTCCCCGGAATGGGCTGCGCAGGCGGCGGAAAGGAAAACAATAAACATTAAAAACAAAAATGATTTTCCTGAAATAAGATTTTTAAAACCTGTTTTTTGTGTTTTCATTTTCTCAAAAACCGAAAATTATTTTCTTTGAACAGGGAGGCGCGCTGTATATCCTCCCCTTTGCCGGCGCGACTTTTCGGCCGTTGATTTCCACATATTTTATTTTTTTATTCCCGGGAATACTGATTTTAAATCCGCCCGAAGGGGGAGTTTTCATATCTATCTCAAGCCTTATAAACCTTTCTCTCATGAAACCCTCGCACTTAAGGCTGATTTTCCCGAAATGGGTAGGGGCATCCTTAATTTCAATGTTTTCCCCATCCACAAACCAGCTCTCAGGCGCAGCGGAAAAAAGGACAATCCGGTCAGCTTCCTCCCTTATAATCATATTCCTCAAAAGCAAAATATAAAACGCGGCCGACCAGCCGTGCGGGACATCGCCTATGATGCCGTCCGCGATCTCCCATTCCCCCTTTTTATTCTTTTTCGCCGGCATGGCTTCCATCCAGCCTCCGGGACAGGACTGGTTTTTTACCCCCCACTCGATATTTTTCAGCGCGACATCCTCCATGCCTAAGTACATCATCGGGTGGGCAAGCAGGAAATTATACCCCCAGAAAACTTTCTCATATTCAACAAACCACCCGCCGTCATAAGAGGAAAACGCACCGGCCTTCTTCCAGTATTTCTTATACGACTTCCTGAAAAGAGCCTCCGGTATTCTTATGCCGAGGCTTTTTCCGGGGAACAGCGCCGGGCGGTGCGCCCACGCCATCTGCGTGTCGCCGAGAATCCTGTGTTCATGGTCTATTTTTCTCTCACCGGCAGGCCAGAAATCGGCGAAAGCCGGCATATAAGATATTTTTTCCCGTTTTAAGACTTTTTTAAGGCTGTCATTGATTGATTTTTCTAAAAACGCGTATTCTTTCTTAAGCCACAGGGCATCTTTCTTCTTTTTAAGCGCTTCCGCCGCGAGCACGGCGCACCTCAAGCCGACAAGCGCCCACCAGTTATCCAGATACAGGTGCGCGTGCGTGCCGAAATTATCCTGGCTCACTGAAGTATGCAGCAAACCGTGGAGCGGGGAATTTTTAAGTTCCGGCGAAAGCTGGGGCGCCCTTTTGGATTTAATCAAACCTGCGCTTTTGATGATGCGGGGATATATTTCCTTCAGGTATTTAATATCCCTGTCCAGCCTGAAATGCTCGAAAAGCGCGAAAATGCTTCCCCCGAGCCCGTCAAGATAACCGTCCCCTATCCTGTAATTGAAAACATTGAGGGCCTTTTCAGCGATATCGCGCAGGCCGCAGACATCAAGGGCATTGACCATCTCCACTCCATCATGTATATAAAATGACTTATAATTTAGCGGCCCGGGGCAGACTTCTTTGCCTTTCATCATTATAAGAAGATAATACAGCGAGGAATAAAACAGGTCGGCATACCGTTTATCGGGCAGTTCCAGTTTCAGCGGAACAATGTCATTCCAGTATTTTTCGGCCTCAATAAGTTTTTTTCCAAAATCAACGCCCTTAAAAGAAAATTTTGCGGCCGCTTCTCCGGAAGGGACGCATATATAAACCGCTTTCTCTTCCCCTGTGCCCAACTTCAACTCGCAGGACAAGACCGCCCTGCCTTTATCAAACTTGGAGGCCGCGCCTTTTACATAAATACATTCTATGCCGTTGACTTTCAAGGAGCCTTTCCTGCCCGGCTCGATTTTCTCTATTCCCGCCGATTTGAATCTCAAAAGCGGATTGCGGACAATATCTATGACTAAAACCAGTTTTTTGCTGTTTTTATCCTTATTTGTCACGGAAACGCGGGCAAGGTTCAAAACCCCGTTTTCCTTATGTTTCGCGGCAAAGATAGTCTCTTCGACGGCGCATGCGCCGGCCTGCCATCTGATGATATTTACGGGAAACCTGCCTTTGTGAAGAGACCAAGCGGTATTTAACCTCAGGGGGTCATAGATTTTGCCGGATTTCCCATCAAGTATGCGAAATTTGAGCTGGAAAGGATAGGGTTCAGGGGCAAAAGAACCATCCCTGCCGATGAAAGTATTCCACGAATAAGCGGTCCACCCCGCCAACCCTCTTGAATTTTCGATGTTATTCAGAAAAGCACCCCCTATAAACTAAAGAAAATATCACCAAGCGCGTAAAATAGCAAGAGATACTCAAAACACCTAATAATAGGTTGACAAATCCGCCTGATTCACTATAATTTCACAGTCTATTCTTGTTCTTTAAAAACATTTGTTCCCCTGTACCTGCCTGTCAAAAGGCAGTGTCAGGCGGTAACGTTATTGTTCCCCTGTAGCTCAGTCGGTACTTGTCCGCCTTTGGCGGAGAGCGGATTAATCCGCCCAAAACGCCAAAGTAGATGCCGACTTTAAATTCTGTCTGATAGGCTTGGAAGCCCAGAGGTGGGTGACAAGGCGCAAGTCCTTATAACGGACAGCGTGAGAGACTAAGTGACAGAATCCACCGAAACAATTTGGTGGAAAGCGATAGTCCGAACTCCTGCTATAACCTGCAATGGAAACAGGAGAGATTGGCAGAAATGACCAATCCTTTTACCGACGGTAAAAGTAACAATTTTGAGAGCGGATGGCTGTTAACCATTAGGTCGCTGGTTCGAGTCCAGCCGGGGGAGCCAGTTTAATAAAAAGCCCACGAAAGTGGGTTTTTTATTAAACAGAGCAATCGAGAATTGATAATAGAAAATAGACAAAAAAAATCGATTGCGGTCTACTGCTCTATTTTCTAATTTCAAAAAGTCTTTCCTCAGCGTTGTTCCGGCTGGGCTCGAACCCCTGGGTTCGTTTCGGCTTTTTATTTTTACCTGAGTTGTGGAGAACGGTGAACCTTGCCTGCTTGGTTTTGCAAAGCAAAATCGGCGAGGTCAGACCCCCGAACGTAGAGAGGGGCGCGAAGCGCAATCCAGCCGGGGGAGCCAGTTTGAAATAAAAAACCCTGCTCATTTATTGAGTGGGGTTTTTTATTAAACAGAGCAATCGAATAACACCTGCCCGCCGCAGGAGGGATAATGCTCTCTGCCTAAGGTAGACAAGTATTTCCAAGAAACACCCTCCCCTCTCATGCAAAAACACAATAATTTTACATCCCAAAATATTTTATTTAAAATTGATAATCCATTTAAATTCAGTTACAATGCAGACAAATAAGCAGCTGACAATACCAAAGAGTTGGATTGAATGATATTCAGCCTTTGGGAAGAATAGAGAGCGTTCCGACAATCGGGAAAAATTTAATACATCTTTCTCCCCAAAAGAAGATTCTCCCCTCCCAACTTTATTCCGCTTATTAAGATATTTTATATAAGCAGCGATTATCTAAAAACGGAGGAAACGATGAAAAGAGCCCCGCTTTTTTTGATATCAATTTTTTTCAGTCTCGTTGCCTGTTCTATGTCTGTTAATGCGGCAGTGCAGGACATCGGAGCCGGCACTACGCCGGTAGCTGCCGGGACTGGGCAGGTAGACGGCGTAAATTTCACCGCTGATGGAGAAGCCACCCTGACCGACGGACAGCCTCTTAACTCCAACGGCGTAAATCAGGATGCCGCAAAAACCTACGAAGACGGAAAAGGAACTCTTACTTTCGCCGGTGATTCCGCCGTTAACGGAGATGTCGGCGTTTCGGGAGGGTTCAAATTAGGTACTATAAACGTTAACGGAGGCGGTACTGTAACATTCTCAAAAACCCCGGCCGGAGCGACAGCTGTTAACGCCACAAATCTGGTATTTGGTTCGGCCGCAACATCGGACGGCACAGTATCCATAGCCGACAATATGAACCTGACAGCCGCCGTTACGACATTTACGACTAATACAGGTACGCTGACATTCGTGGGTACCAGCACGATGACCGGGCAAATCGGCACAAGCACTAATCTTTTAAAAAGGATAAACGTCGGAGAATCACCTGAAAAAGTTACATTCAACAACGATGTCTATGCCACAGAAATCTACGTCGCGGATGACGGTGAAATTGAATTTGCTGATAACGCAGATTACAACAGGAATGCCGCGGCGGGCACTATTACTACCGAAAGTGACGGCTATGGCTATATCCGTTTCAAGGGTTCCAGCGTTATAAACGCATCCATCGGAACAGCCACTGAGGATTGGTATGATATAAGGCCGGATTTCGCCGACCCAACAGATGTAGTGGAAATTACAGGCGATGTCTATACCAATAACGGTGTCAACTTCGATCACGACGGGGAATTGCAGATAGACGGTGATTTTTACGGGCCGGTTGAAAATGACAGCGGAATAGCTGATACAGGCACTCTCACCTTAGGCGGCAATGCTGAGATAGACTGGTTGGGCGGAGCCGGCGTCAACACACTCAAAACAGTAAACGCAAACGGCACCGGCACTTTAGTAGAAGGCTGTGATTTTTATGCCCAGACCTTAAACTTCGGCGGCGACGGCGAAGTAAGGTTAGAAAGCGGTATGGGTTTTAACAACGTTACTAATACAACAACAGGACAGGGCACTCTCACAATACATGACGCCGCCGCGCTTACCTGCGACATCGGTTCTACAGGCGCGGGGATTAAACTTTTAAATGTCGGTTACGGCCTTGTAACTATTGACGGCGATATTCTCGCGGTTGCCACAAATTTCGCGGGGGACAATGAACTGCGCCTTGCCGACGGACACAGCATCACCGGCGCTGTCACAAACACGACAAGCGGCGAGGGCACTCTTACATTACAAGGCGCTCATACGCTTGTCGGTAATATCGGTTCCACCGGCACTGGGCTTAAGCTTTTAACAGTCGGTAACGGCCTCGTAACCATTGACGGTGATATTCTCGCGGTTGCCACAAATTTCGCCGCTAACAATACACTGCAGATTGGCGCGGGCCATAGCATCACCGGCGCCGTTACAACATCAGTCAACGGCACGGGAACACTTACTTACCTTGGCGGTTCAACAACGGGAGGGAATATTGGCGATGCATTGGGAAATGCTTTGGCCGCGGTGAATATAAACGGTGGTATTGTCAACCTTGGGCACGATATTACCGCTACCTTAACAACAATAAACGCAGGAGGAACACTTAATCTTACGGCAGACAGCACAATCACCGGAAATGCCGCGCTGGCAGCCGCGGCAGGGTTCCTTGACGTAAACGGCAGCACCCTGGATATTACAGGAACATATGTCCAGCCGGCTCTCTCTACTCTCAGACTAGATGTGACAAGCTCTACTGCTTCCGGGTCAGTAGTATCGCTCGGCAACGCAACTGTAGCCGCAGCCAGCATTGTTGATGTAAATGTCACAGGATACGTGGCAAACGGTTCCACATACACAATCATTGACGGAGCAGCAGCGGGTGGGCTTGTCAACGTTCCCGGGACTATCACAGATAACAGCGCCGTCCTGACATTCGCGGGGACAACGGATAATGATGACCTTACTCTTACCGCGACCAGAACAAATACATATACCTCTTTAGCGGCAACAGGAAATGAAAAAGCCGCGGGAACCGCTCTCGAATCTGCCGGAGGGAACGGAACAGGTGACATGATGACTGTCCTCGGACAGTTAGACCAGTTAACTTCTCAAACCGATGTCCAGGACGCTCTTTCTCAGGTAACACCGTCAGTAGATGCCGGTGTGATGGATGCAAACTATACAACATTAAGCCTGTTCCAGGAAAATGTCACGGACCATCTTGCTGATGCGAGAAGCGGGCTCTCGTCGGGGGATGCGTTCCGGAATATTGATATCTGGGCAAAGGGGTTCGGCAACTAT
>JAFGBE010000068.1 GCA_016933315.1 Candidatus Auribacterota bacterium | reverse complement strand
GGCTCCCCCTTTATGGCCTGTTTCACAAAATTCGGTATGACCATGCCATACCTGCCGGTCTGTCTGGGCCCTACGGTATTAAAAAGCCGGACAATTATCACGGGCAGGGACTTTTCCTTTAAATACGCGAGCGCGAGAAATTCGTCTATAGCCTTGGAACAGGCATAACTCCAGCGGCTTTTTTGCGTGCTCCCCATAATGGAATCATCATTTTCGTTAAACATCTTGTTCATGCTTTTTCCGTACACCTCCGACGTCGAGGCGATGATAACCAGCTTTTTCTCCTTGGCCGCAGCTTTCAACACGTTTTCGGTCCCGTGCACATTCGTCTCTATAGTCTCAACCGGGCTTTCTATGATTTTTCTCACACCCACCGCAGCCGCAAGGTGAAAGACAATATCGCACCTGTAGGTCAACTCCCCGATAATCGCCTCATTCATAACCGTATCTATCACACAGTGGAAATTTTTTTCGCTTTTCAGGTGTTCTATGTTCTTAAGGGATCCGGTGGATAAATCATCGACAACATATACTTCATCTCCCATTTTTACAAGGGCATCCGAAAGATGGGAGCCTATAAACCCCGCCCCGCCTGTAATCAAATATTTCATTTTTTAACGCTCTTTCTTATCATATTAAGCTTCTGATTCGCTTAATCATTGCAAAAATCCATTCTGGAAGAATCCCTAAAATATTTCTCCGCTTTCTCATTATCACCAATTATATAATAATAAGTCCCTATAACGTTATTATAATAAGCATTATTGGGGTCTTTTCCTAGCGCCTTTAAAAACTCGCTCTGCGCATCTGCGAATTTCTTTTCGGACTGGTAGATAAGCCCGAGCCCCAGGTTGAAATCCCCTTCAAGGGGATTTGCCTCCGCCCCTTTTTGAAACATATCAACCGCTTTTTCCCTGAAGCCGTTGTCTTTCCTGAATTTATACAATATTTCATATATGCGCCCTGCATCCTTGTATATTTCGGGGTTGACCCTGTAATTTGACATACTTCTTTCATAATATGCGATAGCGGCGTCAAACTCGCCGGCCTCAACAGCTCTGGAGGCTTTTATCTCCAATGCCGCAGCCCTGATATCCATCAAGGAGAATACGCAGGCAACAATACCCGCTGAAGAAAAAACAATCAAAGCCCACGCAGACTTAATTTTCAGGCCCGGCATTTTCCCAGGACCAAAGGAAGAAAATACGATACCGCTTCCCATCCCCGCCATAATGATTAAAATCGAAGCATTCGCCAGGATATGCATGTTAAAATCGGTCAACGAATGAACCAGTATAACGGCAATGCCGGAAATTATCCCGTAAAGAATAAATCTCTTCGTCAAACTCGATATCCCGCCAATTGATTTAATACAGGTCATCAAATAAGAAAAGATAAACCACAGCACCAGCGCCAGGCCGAAAATCCCCAGTTCAGCCCATGTATGCAGGTAATCGTTGTGCGCAAAATTGATATCCCTGCTCATACCTATACTTCTCACCGCCGGATAAACCCACTTATATGAGCCAAGCCCAAATCCCAGCAAAGGTTTCTGTTTTATAAGTCTTAATGTATCCTTCCAGATAGTAATTCTTGTATTTACGCTGGTATCCGAAGACAGGTTGCTGAACCTCTGGATTATTAAAGGAGAGAACGCGATACTCATTATAATCACGACTATCAGAATGATGCTCAAGCCAAGTAAAAAATTTTTTTTCCGTTCCCTGACTACAAAAACAGAAAATGTTATTATCCCTATCAGCATGCCTGCCAGCCCGCCTCTCGACTTACACAAAAACAGGGACAAAACCACCAAAGCCAGGATATATCCTATGATTATTTTGTAACCCGTGTTTATCTTCCTGGTAAACAGGCATGACAGGAACAGAAAAAAAGTAATTTCAAAAAAACCGGAACAATGGTTGGGGCATACATATGTCCCTCCCAGCCTCCCGTGGTACTGAACAGGCCTTAATATGCCGAATACGGAATCCGTGCCTTTAAAATAATCAATAAGCCCGTAAGACGAAACAAACAGCACAGACAGCAATAAACCTATAAAATAGATGTTCGCCGTTTTTTTTCCGGCAAGCAACCGTTCTGATACGAAAAACAGGAAAAAGTAATTGAGGACATTTAAAAATTCGCCCGCCGCAAAATACTTCACGGGAGCAAAACACAACCATATGAGGCAATAAAACAAGAACAGCAGGGCAGTCAGGTCAAGTCTGTTAAAAAGAATTTCGCCCTTCCTGAAAACAGACAGGCCGAAAAGTACAAACAGGGCCGCTCCGAGCATCCGCAGAAACGCGCCTGACCACGGCCTCATCGCTCCCAGGGCAGCCGGCGCAAAAACAGAAACGGCAATTAAAATAGCTACAAGGATATAGTCTGGAACGCTAACTTCTTTTGTTTTATCATTCATAGCAGGTTTTTAAAGGTACTCACAGTTAGAATCTTACCAGAAGCTTTGAGGTACATTAATGACATCGCCGGGGCCGATCATATATTTGTCGGCATCTTCATTGTGTTTTATAAGACGCCCGACATTGACAACCACCGTTTCCTTGTCGGTCCCCCTGATGATCTTGACTTTCCCCTCATCGGAAAAATCGGTAAAGCCGCCCGCCATGGTTATAGCGCTTAAAATATTTATTTTACCAAGAAGCGTATAATTTCCCGGTCTCTTCACTTCTCCCATAACAAAGAAAGTTTTTGCCTGTACTATAACTGTTACATACGGGTTTTTAATATAACCGTCCGTATACAATTCTTCAAGATGCTTTTTAAGTTCATGGACTGTCATATCCTGGACCTTGATTTCCCCCAGAAGCGGCATGTTGATCTCGCCCGACGGGGATACTTCCTGCACGGTATTCAGGTCTTCATGCCGCCAGACGGATATTTCAAGCACATCACGCGGGTTTATGACATGGTTTAAGTCTCCGCCCGAAACGGTCTTGGATTTATCCGTTTTCGAAACACCGGGTGGAGTTTGCATATCCGCCGCAAAAACGGAACCGCAAAATAACATGATTAACATAATAAATTTAACTTTTTTCATTCTCGTCATCATGATAATAATACGCATAGTGTTTATAATAATCGTCGTCACGCACAAAATTGATATTATTGAGAACAGCCCCTATTACATTGGCATTCATATTGCGCAGCGTTTTAACAGCTCTTCTGGTCATGTCTTTGGGATATTTCCTGTGCTGTATGACCAGGATTACGGCATCGCTTTCGTTCGCAAGCATGGAAGAATCGCTCACGCCTATAAGCGGAGGCGCATCCATAAGGATGATATCGAATTTATTCTTCAGGCTTGAAATAAACTTTTTTATCTTATCAGGACTTAACAGTCCTATAAAACCGGATGACGATTTGCCGCACGGTATAAATTTAAGGTTTTCCTCCCTTGTGTCCCTGATTGCCTTATCCATCGGCATATTCCCTTTAAGGACATCAACCATCCCTTCTGTTTCGGCTGCGCCAAAAAACGATGCTATCTTGGGTTTCCTGATATCCGCATCCAGTATAATCACTTTTTTGCCAGCCCTCGCCAGGACTATTCCCATATTCACTATAGTCGTCGATTTCCCTTCTCCCGCGCCGGCAGACGTCACTGTAATGGTCTTATAACTGTTTTTTTGCAGTATAAGGTCGAGGTTGGTCCTGACAATACGGTAAGATTCATAATTCAGGGAATTTCTTTTCTCGTCAAAAAGTATCTTTATTTTCTGCGGGATGACACCCAGTATGGGCAAGCCCAAAAACTCCTCTATATCATCCACCGTCTTTATGCTTGTATCAAGATACTCCATAAAATAAGCGAACCCGGTTCCCAGAACAAGACCGAAAAGCAGCCCGAGAGCTATATTCAAAGCCTTCTTCGGCCTGGACGGGATTGTAGGCCTTACGGCAGGCTCGACTATTTCGACATAACTCACAGGAAGCGCCTTGGTGATTGTTTCCTCGGTAAGCTGTTTTTTCAGGGTCATATATACTTCCCTGTTTGTCTCCACCTCCCTGACAAGGTTTACAACTTCAAGCTGTTTCTCATCGAGCACCTGGTCTTCCTTTTTCACGTTTTCCAGGACGTTTTTCAGTTCTTCTGCCCTCACTCTGGCAACTTCATATTCGGTTTTAAGCCCGTTAATTATTCCATGGATCTCTTTTTCAATATTATTTTCTATTTCTTCTATTTTGCTCTTTGCCTGCAGGACCAGAGGATGTTTATCGCCATAATCTTCAAGCAGGACGGAAAGTTCGACTTTGGCTTCCGCCAGGCGCTGTTTCAAAACCGCCAGGTTCTGGGGAGCGTTGCCTCTAATACCGCCGGAAAGAGTGTACAGCTGCTCTTCGGGTGAAAGTTTTGTAAGCTCGTCCATCTCTGTCTTTTTAAGGACTGCTTCCATCTGCGCCTGGATATAAGCGTCATTGTATTCGGTCAGTTTTTGCTTATCTATGCTGACACCCTGATAATATGCAAGGCCCGTCCGCTTTTTCGCCTCTTCAAGCTCCTTGTCGGTTTCGACAAGCTCCTGCAGAGATTTATTAAGGCTTTCAGAAAGGTTATCAAGCCCCTCTTTGACATTTTCCTGTACTAACCTAAGTCTTTCATCGCGAAAAACAGTTGCTATGGTATTGGCTATTACGGAAACCTTTTCCTGGTCATAATCCTCAAATATTATTTCGATTATGTCCGTTCCCCTGAATTGCTTAACGCGGAGATGGGTTTTCATGCGCTTCAGGGCGAATTTGTCCCCGAGCTCCTTAAAATCATCCCTCGCGCCGAACCACCTTTTGGCAAGGCCCAGTTCATCTATCACTTTGAGAAGTATGGGTTCGCTTTGTATCAATTCCGATTGCGTACCGAAAAAGATAGGGTCGTAATCCGACATCAGGGAATACTGCTTGCCGAACACATCAACTGCGGGTTTTTGCTTGACCACCCTGATTTTACAGGAGGCAAAGTAACGCGGCGTCATGATGAATGAAACAAGTATCGTCGTAAAAGTGACGATGAATACGGTGGCTAATATTACACCTTTGCGCTTTCGGACTATTCTCCAGTAATCTAGCAGGTGTTTATCTTCGGCATTTTTCATGGATTACGCTTTTACATGAAAAAAGGGGTAAGGTCTTATACCCCTTTTTTTGCTCTCCGGTTATTGACTTCAGAACATTAAAAAATAAGGTTTACGCCCATATAGACACGGTTGCGGTCATACGAGGTGGAAACATCGGAATCCACATCAATATAATTATATCCGGCTTCCGCAAAAAGATAATCTTTAAACTCGTAGCTTAAGCCGACGGCGGCTTCCCACGTTTCCTGCTTGCCGTCTCTCGCCGCCGCCACAATCCTGCTGCTTCTGTTATAGCGCCCATGGTCATAGGAGCCTCTCGCAAAAATGGCCAGCCTGCGCGTGAATTTATGCTCCGCATTGATATAGGCCTTCTGCCTCTGCTGTGATTTGTAATCCGCGGTGGCCGGGTTGTCTATTTCGACAAAATAGCCGACTGTAAAATTAGTCATAGGCGAAATAGTCGTGGTAAGGCTCATATTGGCAAAGGGAGAATCGGAGTTTCCGTAACCTTTAAAATCCCTGTATTCATACCCGACTTTCCCGTCTACATAAAACATTTTGCTGAACCTGTGTTTCACCCCGCCGTAAACCCTGTGAGACCAGTAATCCCTGTCATGGTTCTCTTTCCAGTCGGTCCGCAGGAGAAGATACCCGGCATAAGGGGAAGTGGTGGGATTAATCAGATAATCCACATCGGCCCCAACGGCATTTGTGAACCTGTCATACTGGTCCTTATAAAACTCATCCACATAATGCAGATACTCGTTGTAATAGCGCGGCCTTATAACAAACATTTCAGTCATATTATAAGCAAGCCCGACAGAACCCTTATTGTAATAATAATTGCCTTCCCTCTGCAACACGACGTTATTATCAACCGCTTCGGGTTCCTGGTCGTAAACAAACGTGTTTTTAAGGAAAATACTGCATCTGGGGTCGAATTCATGCGACCAGCTGAAATTGGCGTTGTGGTCAAACTCATGGTCTTTCCCGTGAGGGCTGTGCGTATAATACCTGTACCCGAATTTATAATCCAGGCTTACCACATCCTGCGGAAAATCGAATTTAAGCTCTATTTTCGGCTCGACTATGAACTTCCAGCTTCCCGTTTCATCATCTTCGGTTGTATAAATATTGTCATCGTATTCGGACTTTAGTCTTACCGAAGGGGTAAAAAAATCATCTCTGTCAAAGATGTCGAAAGCGAACACAGACGAACCAGAACCTAAAAGGCCGATAAGTATAGCTAATATAAAATTTTTAAAACGCATTTTTTATTTTCTCCCGTTATACCGTTTTTCCGATAATTAAATTTTATGTCGGTGTAGCCGGTGTCTCATAATTAGTCTGTGTTTCCAGGTTGCCACCGCCCTGAGAAAGTATCTGCAAAGCCTGTCCGAAAGTAACCGGCATATCCGAAGACCCCTCGACCTGAATACCAATCTCTGCAAGCGCCTCCATAGCGGCCTGAATGGCAATCTCCAGCCCCTGCTCTATGGCAGCCTGGGCTTCTTCCGGCGTCATACCTGCCGTCAACTGGCCGATTGCTATTCCTAAAGCGGCCTCAACCATATTCTGCAGGTTGCCCGCTTCGGAATTAATCGCATTAGCCATTGCCTGGCTTAACGCCTGGGCACTGCCCGCGGGCTGGCTCCCGGTCTGGCTTATATATTCATTAATATTTATCTCAACAGGGTCCCCGACCGGATTCCCGCTGGAATCAAGCGCATAAGCCGTCACTGTGCCGTCAGTAACCTGAACCTGCATATTCTGCCCGTTATAAGATAGGGTGTAAACAGTCCCTTTTACCGCAGCTACCGAAACAGGTGTTGCAGCTTCAAACCTGGCGCCTTCCTTCAACTCACCGGCATTAACAAGCATGTCTCCCCTCTGGAGGTATATAAACACATTTTCAGTCTTGTCGGGATTGAAACTCAATTCCTGCAGGACTATCTCTGAATTACCTTTAACCTTTACCGCGCCCAGTTTACCTATGCCCAGGGCAGCCCATGAATCTTCTCCCGTCCGGACGGAATCACCTTCTTTAAGTCTTATCCCTTTTCTTGCCGGTATCCATTGGCCCTGCCCTATTCTTATCTCGACATCACCCTGAACTTCAACGACATAAGCAAAAAGTTCATCTGCGGAAATAGCCGAAGCGCCGCCTTCCGTAAGTTTCTTAATAACTTCTTTCTCAAGGCCCAAAGCGCGCTCAAGGAGAATCACCATATCTTTATTTGTCAGCACCTTTTCTGCGTCAAAACCCCCCGGAGGAGTGACTCCGCGCGATTCCAGCAGCCTGAAATAATCCTGTGTTGACGGTGAAGCGGGAAGCTGTTCATTTAATGCAAGGGCATTAACAAGATATCGGGCAAACTGCCCCTGCGTCATTACCTCTTCTTTATCAACTGCATATGTCAAAGTGGTGTTAAATATTATAAGGGCGGTCAGAACAGCACACTTAATATATTTTAGCATTAAATACCTCCGCGGTTTTTGCTCATATCCGACATAAATTGCTCAAAGAAATTTTCCAAAATACCCAATGTATCGCTTTCAGACCCGTAAAGAGGCATATAGATAACCACATAAGACCACCTCGTCTGCCTGCCTTTGAAGAGCCTGTCGTAAACGGTAAAGAATATCCTTTTCAGGTTATTACCAGTAACTCTTTTTCCACCTATGTAATAGTATAAAACAAGGCTGGTTATTTCAACATTTTTTTTACTGCTGATAACCGAAAGCTTCTGAATATCAACCGTTTTCTTCTTCCCGTCGGAATCCTCATACGGAAGGGAAACTGTTTCTTTCCCTGTGATAACCCATCCCTGTGAAGGCAGGCATACTTCAGCCCTGTGGATACTCCTCCTGTCCTTTCCGCTTATTACGATGTTTACGAAAATCTCTTTGCCGTCCGGTCCGGCATATAACTTCTTAACCATCTCGGTGTCAGGAGGAAGAAGTTCCTTTTCTATGTCATTAATCTTTATATCCGAAGATTTCCAGACACCGACCCGCCCGGGAACAATGCCGGGAATGACATCCGCCAAAGGCTCAACGGACACTTTCGCGGCAAATGAACCGGCCAGCGCGGCGACAACGGTTATACAAATCAAAATTGCTATTTTTCTGTTTTCCATCTGATTAAATATCCTGAAAGGATAAACATCGCAAGAGCAAGAGCAAAGACAAAAAACCCCCAGAAATAATGGAGCCTGACCAGCGCTATTTCCGGGCTGATCCCCTGCGCCACCATACCTATAAGAATTACGCGCATTATATTAGCCGCCACGGCTATCGGCAGAGAAAGCAAAAACAACAGCCATTTCCTGAAAACTGTCTTCTGTGTCAAATACGAAAAAACAGCTCCGACCGCCGCCAGTGATATCATGGAATTCAAACCGCTGCATGGCGCATCTATATTCAAAGGACCGATATTCTTCAGGCATATGACTGTACCCTTGACATAATCAAGAGAATCTATCATGTTAAAGAAAGCGGCGCTGACATCAGTAACAAAAAATCTCAACGGCAGCCCGACAAGGGAATCCAGAAACCCCATCGGCACCATAAACAGCAGATAAGCCATCGGAAACCACAGCGCTTTTATGAAATTTTTACCGAAGAAATAAAGAATGAAACCGAAAAGGAAAATTACCAGCGAAACAAGTGCAATACGGTTTAAATCCGCCCTGAGAGCGAATATATCAAGCAAAAAAGCGAAGATTATGACATAAAGGCCTGCCGCGTTGCCTTCCGCCGGCAGCTTCCTCAGACCGGGCAGTTTCAGATAAACGACCCACAGTGACAGGAACAATACCCACGGCCCCGGAGTATAATGGCTTACATACTTATCGTTCCACGTGCCTACCATCCAAAGCACAGGCTTACAATAAAGCAACGCCATGGGGATAAACAGGGCAACGATAAGGAAATGCTTTTTTATTATCTCTTTTCCCCCATCCATATCCATCAAATACTATTTTTCATCCTCTTTTAAAGGAGACCTGCTTAATATTACATTTAGCGGGTTTTCCGACACGGCTTTTCCGTATTTAAAACCCGTTTCAACGGGAATTCTTCCCATCATGATATTCCTCCATTCAGGCATATTGGGGTAACTTAAAAGCATCGAAGAAAAAAAGGCATACTCCATATTATAACCTTTTTCGCTGACGTTTCTGAACTCCCCGATATCCCATGGAAGCCATATTGATTCAGCCTTCCCGTACCACGCCACAGCCCAGGGGACATCGGAAACTATAAGCGCGCCTTCGGGTATCTTTTCCATAGCTTCGGTAACAGCATTCACCAGGCCGGTTTTTTTATCATTGAATATATAGTACGGCAACGCCCTGTTTTTCCTGGTTACGGAAAACAGGAAAGGGGGCAATATGAAGACCGCCACCATAAGAATAACCGCAGCCCACGATTTCAACATACTGGTTTTGCCGAAATCGCACAGGGCCTTCATAAAAAATCCGGCGGAAATAATCACAAAGAACGGCACAAAAACCGACAGGTTGTTTCCCGACGGGAAAAATGCGGCGGCTAAAAGGATTACGAGAACAAACAAAGAATACACAAGAAACCTGAACCTGTTGATCTTCTTATCGGCAAATGAATAGAATACCGCCGCGACAATAAAGCATATCAGGAAATTATCGGATAGATTAATCAATGAAATGTAACCTGATTTCAGCCCTGCCGCCGTCTTTCCCAGTATATCGGACAGGCTTACGGCCTTCGTCAATGCTTCCGGGCTGAAGCTTCTCATATATTCATGCGCGGGAAACACGGCTGTATAAGCAAAAAGATTATACGTCCCCAGGGAAAAGAAGGGATTTCCCGCTACGACAGCGTTGCGTATAAGCCACGGCAGCGCGGTTATGATAAAGCCTGAAATAAACACCAGCGAGAACACAGCCCGTTTCTGTTTGAAAGAAACAGCGTAGTAAAGCAGCACGGGAAATATAAAAATGCCGAAACTGTAGCGGCAAAGGAAACACAGGCCGGCTAAAACACCGGAAAAAATGACGGGTATGACACTTTTCTCATCAGTGGCGTATAAAGAATAAAGGAAGGCCGTAGTAACAAAAGCCAGCATGGCGAGAGAATCGCCGCTTATTGCGACCTTCAGCTGGTTCAGGCAGACGATATACAGCAAAAGGCTCAGGTGCGCCGTTCTTTTATCAAACATCTTTTTGGCCAAGAAATAGACCAGGACGGCGGTTGCCATAAAAAATATCCCCGAGCCCAGCAAAGACACTATCTTATCGGCGTGCACGGCATAACCGCTGAATGTCATAGACGGGGTCAGGAATGAAAATACCAGAGAAAGCCAGAGCGGGTACAAAGGAGGGTTAGAGAGATCCGGAAAATTTTCCGGCAAAGCGCTCCCCGGACCTTTCAGCCGGTTGTAATAACTTAATGACAGAGGTGTTATAAAATCAGTCGCGAATCCCCTGCCTGATGCGATATTCCTGGCGATTTGCGCGCATTCCATCGAATCTTCCGTATCCAATCCCCTGAAGTTCGCGGTGTAGAACAAAAAAAACACGCCTAGCACCAGCACAGCCCACAGAGAGAACTTTACCAATATGGGCCCGAGATCATCAATATTAACAAGTGTTTTCAAAAGTTTATCAGTCATTTAAACACCCCCGTTTTCATTTAGCGGCCGAATATTTTAAACCCGGCAGATATCCGCCTTCCGAATCCGAAATAACACAGCCGAAACCCGCTTTTTCCTTATTCTCCGGTGTTTCAACAAGAAAACAAACCCTGTTTTTCCCCTTTTTGAGATAAAAAGCCGAATTATCCGCCGAGGGAGAATTACTGACGTATAAGAGTTTCAGCATTGCGTTTCCTTCAATTTTTATCTTTGCCGCGCAGGCCTTATCAGAATAAATATCCGACTTGAGAATATATACTTTGCTCTCCGCGGGGAGGATCACTTTTCTGCCCCATATATCATACGGAGCAGCTATTCTCATCATATTATCAATACCGGGAAGACAGGTTTGGGCGGAAGAGATGTCCTGAAACGGCCCGAAAACACAAATGTCTTTAACGTACTGCAGGTAATCCTCTGTTTCATGAATCTGAGCGCTTATCATCCTTTTCACCGCGGCGTCATCAACGCTGTAATACCTGTTTTTCAGGTAAAATATGAACATATCCCCTTTCTCCGATAAAACCCGGTTCTTTCTGCGGATGACATCCGGCGACAGGTTTAACATCCACTGTTCTATCCCCGTCTCTCCGGCAAGTTCCATCGAAGGATCTACACCCCTGCAGAAATCAAAAAGATAAACCTCTTTAAGAAAATTCTCCGACTCTAAAATTATGTACGGGTCCGAAAAACCGGATATGGATTTTTCGAGCATATCTTTTGCCGAATAGAAATTCCCTCTTTTTATCTCCAGGAAAATTTCTTTGAATCTGATGTATTGTTCTCCTGCATCAGCCCCGATGACAAGGCGCGAGCGCGGATTTCCTATGTAAATATGCTTCCACGGGATATCGAACCTTCCCTTGAAAAGCCCTCTCTTCGTCTGAAAAGCGCGGGCAAAGGATCTGCCGTCCAGCAAATCCTTAACGGCATAATAAGAAAACTGGAAAGACTGCGCATACGGCTCAAAAACCGACCCCACATAAAAATAAGCGCCCTGGCTGAGCCATCTTCCGCATATGGTATCTTTATCTCTGGGATCGCGCGCGGAGTTGCTGTGCGCAAAATACACGCAGCAGGGACTGCACGAAGGGATATCGTCAGGGCTTCCGGTTCCTCCCCAATCTTTCGGTCCGCCGCCCGTGTTGACCCATATGAAATTCGCCGGCAACCCGTTCCTGACAAGGCTTCTCCAGTAACCGACGCCTGCCTGCGGGCCGGAGATATTCAGCGTGGGCATCCTGTCAAATAACATCCACGCGCCGTATCCGGCCTGAAGCTTCCAGTCCGGAGACCACAGGTCAAAGAAAAGCGATTTTTCCGCCTCAAGAAAGAGAGAGCACATTGCCTGATACAGGGAAGCCCCTTCTTCTACTTCGACAAGCCTGCCTACAAAAGCGTAAACATCAGAATCCGTCATTTTCTCGCGCCCCATGGCGTCATCAACGCTCATGCTGCGCTCATAAATATAAGGCAAATCCCGCGCAATCGTAATATATTCGATGCCGCTTCTGCCCGAATATTTATAGCCGCGGTCCCTTATAAACTGAAGGACTGAATTCCTTAAAGAATCGACTTCATCGAATGTGAGTTTGTCGTCCATCGTACGGCCGTAATCGAACATAAAAACATCCTGCCTGTAAAAAGAGGCGAGGGCCGCCCCTGCCATCAATTCTTTCGAGTCCCGCCCCGTGATAACCACTCCATCAACGGGCTTCCCGCTGCACAGCGTCTTATAATACAGTTTAAAACCCTCGCCCGAAATTATATCTTTCATATTCTTCCCGGTCAGCGAGGCGGCTAACGCCCTGAAAATATTATCTATGTTTACTCCCCCTATATTTTTTTTGCCCGCTTTTTCCACGACATCAGGCTTGTATGCGGAAATAAATTTTTGCGAGTATTTGCTCTCGCCGATAAAAATCGGGAATTTCTCCGAGGGAGACCATCTGCCGAGATAATAAAGGAAGGTTTCCTCATCAGGCACAATGACGACTTTCTTCTCACAAAAAGCCGTTGTGTTAACAAAGATAAACAGAAGAAAAAATAGATGTAAAATCCTCTTCATTTATCAGAAAATCATACATCAAACACACGCAAAATCAAAGTTATTAAATAATTTGAGCTTGTCCTTCCCTGTGTTTTATATTATATTTCTTTTTTCGGATTAACGGGGCCGTAGCTCAGATGGAAGAGCGCTAGAATCGCACTCTAGAGGCCGTGGGTTCGACTCCCATCGGCTCCACCATCCACCTTCGCTTGGAATCAGGTATTTCATCCCAGAAGCTTCGGTGGACGAGTTTTCATTATCCACAGTGGATGTCCTCCGAAGCCTCTACAACAAATATCCCAAAAAGGCGAAGGAGGACTAAATCATTAGAAAAAACTCAATT
>JAFGBE010000067.1 GCA_016933315.1 Candidatus Auribacterota bacterium | reverse complement strand
GGATACTCTTACTTTGCAAGCAGGAAATAATAAGGTTAAGAATGGAGAAGTTAAATGATGGCTGAAACAAAAAGAGACGCGAAGAAATATGAGAAAATCAACAACATGCTGTTTCTCGCGGATATAGTTCTGACCGTTATCGTCCTGCTCTGTTTTTTTATAACGCCGCTTTCGCTGGACCTTATGAAGATAATCGAGAAGAACATACCCGAAAGCTGCGGGCAGCCGGTCCATTTTATTTTGCTGAATGCCGCCTATCTGATAGCTTTTACGCTGATTAACTGGGTTATCTTTCTTCCTCTGCATTATTACGGCTCTTATCACATAGAACACAGTTACGGGCTTTCCAACCTCAACCGGCTCAACTGGTTTAAGGATGAGTCAAAAAGGATTATTATTACCGTATTGACAAAGCTCATTCTTATAGAGGCGCTGTATCTTCTCCTCTGGAAACAGCCGGGAAGCTGGTGGATATGGACAGCCGTGGTGTGGATAGTGTTCAGCGTAATTATGAGCAAGGTGTATCCTTCGCTGATACTTCCTCTTTTTTATAAGCTGAAGCCGATTGAAAACGAAAGCCTCGCGGGGAAAATAAAGACTTTTATAGAAAAAGAGGGAGGCAGGGTTCTCGGGGTTTATGAATGGGTGCTGAGCGAAAAAACGAAAAAGGCCAATGCGGCTTTTGCCGGTATGGGGAATACCAAGAAAGTCATACTGGGCGATACCCTGCTGAGAAATTACTCGGAGGAGGAGATTGAAACAATAGTAGCGCATGAATTCGGACATCACAGGTTCAGGCACATCTATAAATTTTTATATATAGGGGCTGTGTTCTATATTGCCAGTTTTGCTTTGATAAATATGATTTTCAAGGGACTTATCGACATGAGGTACCATGGTTATATCGAATTTTATAACATAGCCACATTTCCGCTTATTGCCCTGTTGATATATGTTATCCAGCTCATTGCCATGCCTACATTTAACGCGATTTCGCGGTTTTTCGAGAGGCAGGCGGACAGGTTTGCCCTTGAAAAAACAGGCAAGCCGGACGCGTTCATATCCGGTATGACAAAACTGGCCGAACAGAATCTCGCGAACAAGGAACCAAACGGCATAATCGAATTTCTTCTTTACAGCCATCCGGCAATTTCAAAAAGAATTAAAGCGGCCGAAGAATACAAGAAGAACATTTCCCCGGGACGGCGGGACAATTGAAGATGCCTGTCTTATATGTTGTGGCAACGCCTATCGGCAACATGGGAGATATCACTCCCAGGGCCGTAGAAATCCTGAGGGACTCAGGGCTTATCATCGCAGAAGATACAAGGACGGCCGGATTATTACTGGAGAGATTTAACATACCGCAGAAAAAAGCCGTGAGTTTTTTTGAGGGCAATGAGATAAAAAAACTCGGCTATATCGCCCGTGAAATCGAAACAGCCGGGAAAGCCGCCCTCATAACCGAAGCCGGGACTCCGTGTATTTCCGATCCGGGCTACAGGCTTGTAAGTATGCTGAGAAAAAAAGGCGTGGATGTAATTCCCGTTCCGGGGCCATGCGCCGCAATAACAGCCCTGTCCGCTTCCGGGATTCCGTCCGACAGGTTTGCTTTTGAGGGTTATCTGCCTAAAAACGACAAGAAACTCAGGGAGTTCCTGTCCGCCTTAAAATGGGAAAGAAGGACGCTTGTCTTTTACGAATCGCCCAGAAGGATCCGCCGTTCGCTGGAGGTAATGAGCGGTATTTTCGGCGGCAGGGAAGCCTGCCTGTTCAGGGAAATGACAAAGGTTTATGAAGAAAGCATATTCGCGCCGCTTTCCGGAATACTGGAGAAGCTTCAGCCTGAACCCCGGGGTGAAATAACCCTGGTTGTCAGCGGTTGCGTCGAGACCCAAAAAACAGATTATGATTTTGAGAAGATTGTCTCTCTTATCCGCGAGGAAGCCGGTATCTCCGCAAGCAAGGCCGCGAAAATAGCCGCGAAGATTACAGGGCTTAAAAAAAGGGATATCTACAGGGTAACGGCGGAAAAAGGCTGATTCAAGATACGTTGGCGACAAAAGCTTTTACAATTTTCGGGTCAAAATAAGTTCCTGCCGCTTTTTCAACTATGTTCAGCGCTTTATCATCGGGGAAAGCCTGCCTGTAAGGGCGCTCCGAGATAAGGGCCTGGTAGGCGTCGGTAACCGCTAAGACCCTTGCGCCTATCGGGATGTCTTCTCCTTTAAGCCCGTTCGGGTAGCCGGTGCCGTTGTATCTCTCATGATGGTGCAGTATGCTGGGCAGAGAACCTTTCAGCATGGAAGAAGCTTTCACCATATCAAAGGCCATTTGAGGATGTTTTTTTATGATGCGGCATTCCTCCACTGTCAGCGGCGACTTTTTGTGGAGTATCGAGTCGCTTATGAATATTTTGCCTATGTCATATAACGCCGCGGCGTTTTTTATGTTATAAACTTCTTCAGGGCTTATTTTGAGTATGTCCGCGACCCGTTCTATCGTCGCTATCATCCATTCAAAATGCTCGCCGATAAACGGGTTTCTGGTGTCAAGGCTTCTCGCCACGGAGTATATCTCTTCCAGGTTGGATATTTTTTTTGCTATGGTGAATATTTGTTCGGTGCTTTTCCCGTTTATGTATTCATTGTTCTCGAAAGATGAGACAAAATCATAGATTGATTCCACAATGGTTTTTTTCGAGCGGTCACCCAGGTCCGAGATGGTCTTTTTCAGAGTTTCTATATTGGCGGACTTGTAATTGCCTTCCGTTATCGGCGTCCCTTTATTCTGGTAGAATACAGCCCTGCCTTTTCCGAAATCTTTCGCTTCGATAAGGGCGGCGTCGGAGACTTTTAAAAGGTCTTCGGCGGTTTTTATGCTTCTTTCCGGGTAGCAGGCGGCCCCCACACTGATGGAAGATTTTATTTCCTCGTCGTTTATATTGAATGTATGCGCCCCGACTTTGCTTATGATGTGTTCGGAAAATCTTTTTGCCCCGGCATACCCGCTTTCTATGAGCAGAGCGGCGAGCTGTTCCTCTTTGTAGCGGAAAAAGACGTCTTCTTTCCGGCCCTCGTCTTTTATCAGGTCGGCGACTTCTTTCAGCAGGATGTTTGCCGTGGTGTGCCCGTAAGAGTTGCTTATCTGGTCGAAATTCTCAACCTCGATTATAAGCAGGGCCATAGGCAAAACGCTTCTCTGGGCGCGGCTTATTTCAGCGGAGAGCCTTTCCGAAAGGTATCGTTTATTATAGAACCCTGTAACAGGGTCTATTCTTGTTATTTCCGCGATCTGCTGTTTTTCCTCCAGGACTTCATCCTCGGCTTTTTTCCTTTTTGTGATATCAAGCACGTATATCGCTATCTGGGAAATTCTTTTGTTGTCGTCAAAAATAGGATAAATGTGTATTTCTATGTCTTTCCGCTCACCTGTTATATCCGTTGCGGCAAACTCGCGGTTAAGCGTATTTCCGGAATCCTTGACTTCTTTTATAAGGCTGTTGATGTTCTCTTTAACGGCGGGTATATCTTCAAATTCGGATTCTAT
>JAFGBE010000066.1 GCA_016933315.1 Candidatus Auribacterota bacterium | reverse complement strand
ATGTAACCAGGTTCTTTTTTGTCGAGGAACAGCGCCGGCGACTTTTCAAGGTAAAAAGGCCTGAATGCCCGGTTCGACGTAATCACTATGTTCCCCGAACTCATTGCTTCCAGCACGGACCTGTCAAGGCTGTCCGTATCGCTCAAATTTATAAAAATCCCTGAAGTATTATATGTGTTATGGATATCCCTGTAAGAGACCGGCCCGAGGAATTCGATGTTTCCTTCCAGTCCGTTCGACGAAATATACTCTTTGATTTCTCTCATATATCCGGCATCTTTTCCCGTAGAGGCGGCGCCGGCCAGCGACAGCCTGATATCATCAAAGCCCCTGGAGCGGAGAGCGTTCACTGTTTCGACTATTCCCAAGATGTTCTTGATTCTGGAAATCCGGCCGGCATAAAGCATTTTTTTCAGCGAGGCGCCCGCGGGGCCCGCCTTAAACCTGTCTGTATCTATCGCCTGCCCTACGACCGATAGTTTAGCGGTCTTTACGGGAAAACCGCTTTCCGAAGATGAAATGACCCTGTCGCATAAAATTTCAGCCATCCGCAGTTTTAAAGATTTTGTTCCATGCGCATGCCACATAACGACCGGTATTTTCAATAAGCATTTTAACGGGAACAGCGCCGTGACATATATCGGGCACATATGGGTAAAAAAACAGCTTATGGGATATTCTTTATTATAAGATATTATGTTCTTATACAGGTTCAGGAGGGTGGAAACCTTCGTCGAACAGTTTTTTATACGGATAACGCGAACATTGCCTTTAAAGTCAAACGCGCCTTTTTTCAGCGTCAGGACCAGGATGTTATCGGCTTGTTTCGACAGCGACCCGATCCAGGGGCAGAAAGCGCCGTACAGCCAGTCATTCTCGTCAACGCAGGGGGTAATTATACAGATATTCATTTAAGCCCTTTTCTTTCCGCGAAAAACAGATATTTCCCGCCGCCCATACTTTTCAGGCTGCACGAGTGATTTTTAAAGTGTTTTTTGAATTCGTCCGCTTCAAAACCGCTTTCTTTTCCCGCATGTATCTCCCCTATGAAGACGCTGACGATATCCTTGCCGGCAAAATTCCCGAATAATTCGAACTCCGCCCCCTCGATGTCGAATTTAAAGATGTCTATCCTGCTGATTTTTTCGCTTTCAATGATCGAATCGACTTTCCTGCACCGGACAAGGATGGAGTCCCTTTTGCCTTTCCTGAAAACAGACCCGGCATTGGACCTTTTCCTGTCGTAATACAGGGGCACCTCACCGTCGTGAGAATACAGCGCCAAAGGGAAAAACCTTATATTATCATAATACTTTCCGGTATTTTGCCTGAAGAGGCTGATGTTCTCAGGCAGGGGCTCGAAACAATATATCTTTGACGGATTATAGGAATTTTCGAAAAATATGGCGGATAGCCCTATGTGGCTTCCTATATCGAATATTATATCTTTTCCGGCGTACGGAGCGGCGTATTGTTTTACAATGAATATTTCATATATCGTGAAGTAATCGGACAAAGTCCTTACTTTAAGGTCATGCGGCCTCCCGCATAAGACCAGACGCAATTTTACCGGTATCGCACTCATCCTGAAAAAGTAGCAGACCAGGACATGCAACACTATTTTCAATGATGTGATATAGTTCGCGGACAGCCCGGATATTATGATTTTCGAGATTTCGAATATATTTTTTACTTCTTTTTCACGGCTTTCCATATAATGTCTTTTCCAAAAAGTTTTTTTATGAAAAAAGGCGCTTTGCCGGGAACCCTGACATAGGGAAACAGCTTGCCTCCGGCCGGGACTATTTCTTCCACAACAAAATATTGCCCGAGTAATTTTGCGATTTTGGGAACAGAGAATATATGGATATGCGTCCTGTCGGTGTCGAAATCCCTGCCGAACAGGAATTTCACCCTGTTATACATGCGAAAAGCGTTCGGCGCGGAGCCTATGAAGACGCCGCCCGGTTTCAGGACCCTGCGGATCTTTTCAAGAAAACTTTCAGGATAGTATATGTGCTCTATTATTTCACACGCAATTACGGCGTCGTAGGAATCTTCCCTGAAGGGGAACTCTTCATTGAGGTCAAGCCATTCTGTATCAATGTTAAGGTTTTTCTTTGCAATCACCAATGCATCGCGGTCTATATCCACGCCTGTCACGTTGTTTTTCCCCGCATAATGTTTTGTGAATTCCCCGTCGCGGCATCCCAGGTCGAGCACCTTTTTATTCTCCCCGAGCCATTTTTTTATGATACGCACCCTTTCGGGGCCGCAATACAGCAGTCCGTAGCGGTTGCCCCTCCTGTGATGCGAGCGGTATATGTTTTCCAGTTTTTCCCTGTTATCCGGCCTGTCGGTTTTCATTTCACCCCGTATAAAAGATATCTTCTTGTTGAACGGGCCTTCCGGGGACGGTCGAACATATCAATTAATCCCCTGAAAAATTTAAAGTCCAGGAGCCGCTCGGGGAGTATAAAACTTAACCTGGTTTCGATAGGCCCGGATAAAGATACTGTTTCCGTTTTAGAAATTCCCTTGAAAAGCTGTTCAAGACCCTGGTAGGTAAATCTCCACAGGTCAGGGTAACTTTCATGGTCCGGAGCGTGGTCGCGCTGTTTTTTCCCGTGATAAAAAGACAGGAAAGGGACTGTGACCATGAGCCTGCCCCCCGGCTTTAAGACTCTTATGATTTCCCTCGCCGCGAGGAAAGGATTTTCGACATGCTCCAAGACCTGTATGCATATGACGGCATCAAATGACTCGTCGGGAAAACTCATGTTATGGATATCCTCGGACCTGTCGCAGTTATACTTTCCGTAAACCATCATGGGATTATATCCCGCGGCCGTATAGTTCTTGCCGTCAAACCAGCTTTCGTATTCCCTCAACTCCTTATTAAAGCGTTGAGAAGTCCCTATATCAAGGATATTATGCGCCTCCCCTATGGTATTCTTAAGATACCCGGAAAATACAACCTTGCTTTTGCCCGAAGTAATAATATTCCACCTCACTGTTTTTTCGAAGCGACAACCCACATATCAATAAGTTTCCCGATATTCTTTTTCCGGTCATAATATTTTTCCGCAACCAGCCTTCCGGCCCGGCCCATACGCTCCATATCCTGCGGATTCTCAAGCAGGGCCTCCAGTTTGTCCGCCATCGCTCCCTTATTTCCCATCGGGATGATATACCCGTTATGCCCGTCCCTGACAACGTCTTCGGCGCCGCTCACGGCTGTCGTTATTATAGGCAGTGAAGAAGCGGCCGCTTCCTCCAATACTCTTGCCGTCCCCTCATATTTGGATGTCAATAAAAACACATCCGCGGCCCTGTAATATTTGGCCGCGGCGCCGTAAGCCACCTCATCGATAAATCTAAGGCGCGTACCGAGGTCAAGCCCGGCGGCATAATCCTTAAGTCCGGCGCGCTCAGGGCCGTTGCCTACAATAAGGAACAGCGCGTCTTTGCGCCGCTTAAGGAGAGCGTCCGCGGTGTCAATGAAGTCATATAAAGACTTTTGCCTCACCAGCCTTCCCACGAACAGGACTATCTTCTTGTCGCGTGGAAGACCAAGTTCATCCCTCGCGCGCTGTTTATCTCCGGAAGAAAAATTCTCTACCGGTATGCCGCAGCCGGTGGGAATGAAAAACACATTGTCTTTATTGAATCCGATAGAAACCAGTTTGTCGAGCATCCTCGAGCTTACCACCCTCGCCGTACCCGCTTTTTTTATAATATATTTCGCGAATATGTTTAATAATATGTTTATCCTGTTTTCTTTTATCCAATAACTGTTGTCCAGGAAATCGGCATGCAATTGTATATTAAGCGGGATATTAAACTTCTTTGAAACCATATAACCCACCAACCCTGTCAGGAAAGGGTCCTGCGTCGTCACCAGCGAATAATCGTTTTTCCGGGCAAGGGCTTCTGCAATCCTGTAACCGGCGTAAAACCGTTTTATCAGGTTTTTTTCTCCCGTCCCCTTCACCGTCAGATTTCCTTTTTCCAGTGAATCGGACCGTTTTTTCCCGAGCACTACTATATCAGTGGCGCCGATTTCTTTTGAAAAGCCCACATGCCTCTCGTAAGCGTCGCCTCCCGCCCGTCCGCCGAGAAGCGTTTCATCCAGGCTTATCATCAAAACTTTAATTTCTCCGGCATTCATAGTAAATCCGCCCGCAGCCTGTGTGTGTTTATCCTGTAAATAAAGTATTCCGGCGCTCCGTATCTTCCGGACAGTTCAATTACCTCTTTATGATACGGGAAGCCGGCGGCTTTCCCTGCGCTGATCAGGAATACAGCCCTGAACTTATTATT
>JAFGBE010000065.1 GCA_016933315.1 Candidatus Auribacterota bacterium | reverse complement strand
TAAGTCCCTTTATTATGAAGGGGTCCCGGACGAAATAATAAATAATATTATACAGAGAATAGTTAATACTGTCAGAAGGGGTTGCCTCTCCGGCAATCCGACGGATTTACATGTTTGAAAAAAACGGAAAAGATGTTTACCTGATAAGACATGGAGAAACACCCTGGAATTTTTCAAGAAAAATACAGGGGCAGAAAAATCCTCCGCTCACAAAACTTGGAAGAAGACAGGCCGGTGCCGCAGCCGGATATTTCTCGCATCTTCGCCGGACGGATTTTAAGATTTTTTCCAGTGATTTGAAAAGGGCCAGGGAAACGGCAAAATGCTTTTCCGAAGTGCTGCATAAAAGAATTTTATATGAAAAGGGAATAAGAGAAATTGCTTTGGGTGACTGGGAAGGAATGACGCCCGAAGAAGTTGATTTTCATTTTGACGATGGTTTTAAGAAATGGCTTTTAAAGCCTTCGCGTATTATTATTCCCGGGGCGGAAACCATAAAAGATTTTCAGGCAAGAGTGAAGAAGGCATGGGATAGGCTTCTTCCAAAACTGCACGACGGCAATACTGTCATCGTTACGCACGGGGGAGTTATAACAGCTTTGCTTGCATGGTGGCTTAAGGCTGATTTCGACACCCTGATACTGCGCCTTGTTATTGACAACGGTTCAATAACACATGTCCGTGTTTCAGCCACGCGCGTTATAGTGATGTCCATTAATTCTGTTTCCCACATACATCATTTTCTTGAAAGATAAGATGGATGGCAAAATTAAGATTTTAAATTTTACGCCTGAGGAAATCCAGCGCATATTGGAAGATATGGGTGAGGCTTCCTATAAAGGGAAACAGTTCTGCAAGTGGGTTTATGAGAAAGCCGTTACTGATGCCGAGAAGATGACAGACCTTTCGCTGGGCATGAGAAATCTGATAGAAAACAGGTTTGACATATGTCTTGTCCGGGCTTCGGATGAAAAAATATCAGCGGATGGCAGTATCAAGCTACTTTGCATACTGAAAGACGGGGAAGCCGTAGAAATTGTTCTGATCAGGCATCCGGGCAGGAACACGCTGTGTCTTTCGACTCAGGCCGGGTGCAGGTATGGTTGTTCCTTTTGCGCAAGCGCAAGGTCCGGGTTTTCAAGAAACCTGGATGTCGGGGAAATAATTTCTCAGGTTCTTATCGCTAAACAGAGGTTTCCCGGAGGCAGGCTTAATAATATTGTATATATGGGGGTAGGAGAACCGCTGGATAATTTCGAAAATGTGGTAAAAAGCCTTGGAATCATAAGTTCCGAAAAAGGTTTTAATATAGGGCAGAGAAAGATAACGGTTTCAACATGCGGCGTGGCCCCGAGGATAATTGACTTTGCCGATTTAGGGAAACAGTATGAATTGTCGGTTTCGCTGCATGCCGCGACAGATGAAACAAGAAACAGGCTTATGCCGGTCAACAAGATATATCCATTGAAAGAGTTGTTAAAGGCATGCGAATATTTTTATAACAGGACAAAAAGAGAAGTAACTTTTGAATATGTGCTGCTTAAGGGCGTAAATGATTCAGGAAAAGACGCGGAAAGCCTTATAAAACTGAACAGGGGTTTTAAAAGCAAGGTGAATATTATCCCGTATAATGCGGCAATGTGTTCAGAATTTATGCCTCCGGATAAGGAGGCGGTAAGTTCGTTTTGCGATAGATTATCGGATGCGGGCTTGAAAGTTACCGTCAGGTGGTCGAAAGGTTCGGATATCAATGCGGCATGCGGACAGCTAAGATTTCTGAGAAAAAACGATAAAGCGCGGCAGGGTGTTGAATGAAAAAGATTCTGAAAGTTCTTACTGTGTTATTTCTGGTTTTTGCGCTTGCCCTGTTTATAGCCCAGCGCCATATGAGTTCTGTAATTAAAAAGATAGCGGTTCCTCTTGTGAAGAAACAGTTATCTCTTGTCATTGATTTTGACCGCGCAGATGTGAATTTATTTATCGGCCGGGTGCAGTTGACTGGTTTCAGCCTTTTAAAAGGCGACGGGGATATACTGTTTAAAGCGGACCGTATCGTTGCGGATTTGTCATTTAGTTCGTTTTTCGGCGAAGAGATATTAATAAGGTCTTTAAAACTGGACGGTATCGAGCTTGATTTAAAAACAGGGGAGGATATTGCGAATACAGGCGAATATAAAAGCCTTGTAGGCAATATCGATTGTAAGAAAACAAGCAGCTCCTCCTGCCTTTTTATTGATGAGATAAGTATTAAAGGCGGGAAAATCAATTTTTATGACGGGCATATATCCCGGCCTCCGCACCTTACCGTATTTGATGACATTAAGTTCAATATAAGGGAAATCGGGACGGGGGAAAAAGACAAAGGCAATTATTCTGATTTTAGCATCGAGTGTGTAATCAATCCTGAAGATGGAGGAGCCTGCGGCGCAAAAGGCAGAATCCTGTTGTGGTCCGACAAACACAATTTTGACGCTGAGCTCAAAATCAAAAGGCTTGATTTGACAAGGCTGAAACCTTATTACGGGAAAAGAATGTCTTTGTCGCTGAGCGAAGGTTATATGAGCCTCACGAGCAGCATCAGGTGCAGGAATGACATAATAGAAGCGGAAAACACCGCTGTCTTTGAAAATATAGGGGTTGCCAAAACGGCTGATTTAAACTCTCTTGTTTTTGGTTTTCCCGCACAGACATTTATAGAATTTCTGAAGACTGAAAAGGGGTCTTTTGAGGTCAAATTTACTGTTTCGGGTGATATTAATAACCCCAGGTTTAATGTTGAAAGCCAGTTTATGGATGCAATATCGGTATCGATATCTTCCGTTATAAAAAACAGCCTCAAGATGGTGCAGAATGTAACGGAAAAAGCCGCAAAAATGGGCACAAAAGCTTCCGAGACGGCCGTAAATGTCGGGAAATCGGCGGCGGAGACCACTGTTGATACGACGAAAGCAGTTGAAAAATCGGTAACAGATACATTAAAATCGCTTATACCGGGCGGAAATAAATAATAACGGAAGGATAAAAGGATAAAATGAAAAAATTTTTTTTCTGGCTGTTTTTTCTGGCGGCTTTTTTGATTCCGGTGTATTTACACGCAGGGGATTCGGTAATGATAAACATGTCCGCCTCCGCTTATAATCCGGAAACGATTAAGGTGGCCGTCTTGAATCTTGAGGGGAATACTGAACGGTATGAATCCGAACTCCCGGGCGGAAAAACCTGGAGAGTTGATAATGCGGGAGAGCTTGTGGCGGACGGTGTTGCATCTATGCTTCTTTCATTTCCGGGTTATGAGGTGATAGAAAGAGACCAGTTGAAGCATATACTGGAAGAGCAGGACCTGCAGATGACGGATGTTATAAAAAATAAGTCTGTCCAGGAAGTAGGGAATATTTTAGGCTGTGATGCCGTTGTCCTGGGAAATGTCGTGGAGTATTTTGCCTGGCAGGAATTCGTTTTCTGGGGGACAGATTTGTCGTTTAACATAAGGCTGGTTGACGTTAAGACAGGTACGGTTATATGGTCTGCCAGTGTGAGCGTCAGGAAAAACTCCGGCAATGCGGGCGCTGCTCTGATTAAAGCCTGCACTCTTCTGAAAAAAGATATGGGAAAAAGGTTCGAAGACGTTAAAAAGAAGAGAGACAGCAGAAACAGGGTTTCAGACGGGAAAGTGAGAAAGAAGAAAAATTGATATCAGGAATTTTTTCTCATGCGCGAGGAATAAATACCCGCCTCCTCGCGGTATTTGGCAATTGTCCTCCTCGCGACATCTATCCCTTCTTTTTTTATCATTTCGGCAATAGCATCGTCGCTGTAGGGCTTTGTCTTGTCTTCGGAGGAAACGATTTCGGCTATAAGGTCTTTTACTCTCTGGGCGGAGACTGCTTCGCCGCTTGCAGTATTAAGGGATGAAGTAAAAAAATATTTTATGGGGTAAAGTCCCCATGAACACTGCAGGTACTTGCTGTTTGTCGCCCTGCTCACTGTTGATTCATGTATGTTAAGCCTGGACGAAATACTTTGCAGGACCATAGGCTTCAGGAACTTGGGCCCTTTTTCAAAGAAATCAAGCTGGTATGAGAGTATCTCTTTTGCGATATTATATATGGTCTGTTGTCTCTGGTAGATGTTCTTTATGAGCCATTTCCCTTCGCTGATTTTTTCTCTTATATATTGCTTGATGTTTTTCGATGTGTGTTCATCTTGTATGGATTTTTTATAGAAATTGCTGATCTTTATGCGCGGTATGTACTCGTCGTTCAGTATTACCTCGAAGCCGTTGTCCGTTTTCTCAACTGTGACATCGGGGCTTATATAAGGTATTTCGGCCTGTTCGAAAGAGATAGCCGGTTTCGGGTTTAACGATGATATTATCTTTTCGGCATCCCTGACTTCGCCGATGGAAACATGTAAATCCCTTGATATTTTATCGAACTGTTTCTTTCCCAGGAGTTCAAGCTTCTCATTTATAATCTTTTCTACAGTTTTATTTTTTATCCCCTTCCTTTCAATTTGGATTGAAAGGCATTCTTTTATGTTGCTGGCCGCGATTCCGGGCGGGTCGAACTGGCGTATTTTCAAAAGGACTTTCAACACCTCCGCCTCGGCTTCGGAGCTTTCTTTTGCCAATTCTTCCAGGGATGCTTTAAGATAGCCGTTTTTATCAAGGTTCCCGATAATGATCTTACCTATGGCTTTTTCTTTGTCGGAATCGAGCATGATATTCAACTGGAATTCCAGGTATTCCTCGAGTGTTTCAGGCCGTGTTATCAGGCTCTCGAGGTAATCCCTTCTTTCCTTGTCCGCATTCGAATATTTTTTAAAATCCCCGCCGCTTTTGAAATATTCCTTCATTTCTTCATCCGTGTTGACAAGAGAATCAAATTCCTCTTTAAAATTCAGTTCTTCGATTTTGTCGGGGTTAGGTTCCTCATTTCCGTCTTCGGTATCGGTTTTTTCGGCGGTTTCTTCGATTTCAAGCACGGGGTTTGACTGAATCTGCTGCTGGATTATGGTCCTGAGTTCAAGCAGCGGCAGCTGGAGGATTTCCAGCGCCTGCCTCATCTGCGGGCTCATCATTAATTTCTGCTGCTGGGACTGTATTTGGCCTAATTCATATTGCATATTGCCTCTGATTATGTTTAATATTAAATTAGCATTTACCAATACGGAGTGTCAATCTAACAAATGGAACTCGGGTGTGAATTTTGGAAAAAATCAGTGACCGTAAAAACAATATGATAACGCCGGGTTTTCAGCGTGCGGATGGCATGGTGGAAATCTGTGTGCTGGCCAGCGGTTCCAGAGGCAACTGTATTTATGTAAGCGACGGGAACGAAGGTTTCCTCATAGATGCTGGGTTGAGCAGGAAAGAATTCCTGAAAAGGTTTCATGAGAAGGGCCTTTCCGGCGGGCCGGTTAATGCTATACTTGTAACACATGAACATTCAGACCATATAAAAGGATTGGTCCCTATATCGGATTTCTTCGGGTGTCCCGTGCTGGCAAATGAACTTACAGCCGGAGAAATAAGGAAAATAACAGGTGCCGCCGCTTGCCTGGATACTTACAGGAACGGGGAAGAGGTGAAACTCGGCGGGTTTAAGATAAACCCCTTTCCCATTTCACATGATGCTGTTGATCCGGTCGGTTACGAGGTGTTCCATAAACATGGTAAAATCTGTGTGGTAACGGACATAGGATATCCCTCCGGACTTGTTAAGGAAAAACTGAAAGGCAGCAATATCATCGTTATAGAAGCGAATCATGAGGAAGCTCTTGTGTTTAACGGCACACGGCCCTGGGAGATCAAACAGAGAATTGTCAGCAGGAAAGGACACCTGTCCAATAATGACCTTGCGCTGTTGCTGCGGGAAATTGCCGATGACAAATTGCAGTTTATTTTCCTGGCCCATTTAAGCCGCGACCACAATGTGCCTGAAAAAGCCGAAGAACTTATAAAGGGTGTGCTATCCGATAAGATATTGAATGATACGGATATCATATTAACGTGGCAGGACAGGCCGACTGACGTATACAGAATCTCTGACAGCAGAAAAATCGAGAAAGAAAAAACGCTGTCTGCTTGAGACAGCTGTCTGAGAAAGCCGAAAGGATATGAATGGCCCCCAATATAGTTAAATTATTCGCCGGTTTCTGTATGCTTTATTTCGGCTCTGAATTTCTTGTGCGGGGTGGGGTAAATATTGCCCTCAGCTTAAGGATAAAGAAGCTGATAATAGGGCTGACTCTGTGCGCGTTTGGAACATCTTCTCCTGAGTTTGTGGTCAGTTTTCTGGCGGGACTTAATAAATCTTATGATGTCTGCATAGGGAATGTGGTAGGCAGCAACATATCAAATATATTCCTTGTCCTTGGCATTGCGGCTATCATAAGACCGATTAAAATTGATAATCAACTTCTGAAGATCGATTTTCCCGTATTCCTGATCACCGTCGGGTTCTTCGTGGCTATTTGTTTTTCAGGGGAAATAACACGGATAACGGGTTCAATGATGCTGGTTTTTTTGCTGTTGTATCTCTTATTGCTTATGAAAAACGGCAGGGAAGAGGAGATAGGCGATAGCGCTGTTTCGGGAATCAAGAAAAGGAAAACAGCGTGGGATTCAGCCGTGGCGGTTACAGGCCTTGCCGTTTTGATTGCCGGCGGCGACTTTACGGTCAGGGGAGCGGTGGGAATAGCCGATGCTTTTAATATAAGCAAACTGTTCATAGGCCTGACTGTCGTAGCTATCGGGACATCTCTTCCTGAACTTTTCGCAAGCTCTGTCGCAAGTTACAGAAGACACGGCGACATATCTATAGGCAATGTGTTGGGGAGCAATATTTTTAATATATGTTTTGTTCTCGGTGTTGTCTCGTTGTTTTTTCCCCTTTCCGTACCGAAAGATGTGATAAGATTTGACAATTGGTGCCTTCTGGCAGGGTCTCTTTTTGTCGGACTTATAGCCTATAAGAAAAGGAAAATAGGCAGAAGAGAGGGCATTTTTCTCCTTTTGCTATATGTGATTTTTATATTTTGCATCTATGTCAGGGCATCGGGCTGAAAAATTATAACTTGACATTTTGGTTATCTGATATTATTTTAGATAGTGTCTTAAGGAGAAAATATGATTACCGCTATCAAAGCTATTATCGTGGTGTTGCTGGTGCTTGTCCTTAAAAGGGACGAGGTAGCGGTGGTCTCTGCGTGTTTTTGATAAAGGGATCAGGTGGGAATTAAACCCGCTGCCTCGGATAGAGGCGGCGGGTTTTTTATTTACACGGTGTTTTAATTTAAGTATCATAAGTGCTTTGAGCGTTCTGTTATTTTTGAAAATCTATAACCATAAGAAGGAGTTCCTGTTATGAAGAGTGATGCTGTTAAAAAAGGTATTGAAAGAGCTCCCCACAGGGCTTTGCTTTACGGGACAGGGATAACGGAGAGAGATTTAAAAAAACCGTTTATCGGTATAGCATCATCCGTAACGGACCTGATACCCGGTCATGTTGATATGAAACAGCTTGAACGCTCGGTAGAAAATGGCGTCTATGCTGGAGGAGGCAGGCCTTTTATATTCGGCATACCCGGAATCTGCGACGGCATTGCCATGGGCCATGACGGGATGAAATATTCCCTTCCCTCAAGAGAGTTGATTGCCGACATGGTTGAGACTATAGTTACGGCCCATGCCCTTGACGGTATAGTTTTATTGACGAACTGCGACAAAATCACGCCGGGCATGATAATGGCATTGTTCCGCCTGAATATCCCGGGCCTGGTTGTTACCGCGGGCCCGATGTTGACGGGCCGGTATTTTGGCGACAGGACGTCGCTTGTAACGGATACATTTGAGGCTGTCGGAAAATTTAAAGCCGGGAAGATATCGAAGCATACATTATGCGAGCTGGAAAAAGTCGCGTGTCCCGGCGCCGGGTCATGCCAGGGTATGTTTACAGCCAATACAATGGCTTGCGTCACGGAAGCGATGGGATTATCCATGCCTTATTGTGCGACCGCGCTTGCCGTTTCGGCGCAGAAAAAGAGAATAGCGCATGAGAGCGGAATAAGGGCGGTTGAACTGGCGAGAAATAATATTACACCGAAAAAGGTTGTTGACCGTAAATCTATAGAAAATGCCATTAAGGTAGATATGGCCCTGGGAGGTTCAACTAATACGGTATTGCATATTACGGCTATAGCTCATGAAGCGGGAATAGAGTTGCCTCTGGAAGTTTTTGACGAAATCAGCATGAAAACGCCGCATATAGCCAAGATGAATCCGTCGCCCGGCGGGTATTTTATGGAAGATTTGCATTATGCAGGGGGTATCCCGGCTGTATTTAAAAGGTTGGGCAAAAAAATTGCGGCCAGGCCGACTGTTTCCGGCCTGACTACGGCTCAAATAGCAGGAAAAGCGGAAATAAGAGATGATGATGTTATAAGACCGATGAACAAAGCTCATCATAAACAGGGAGGTATAGCTGTTCTGCGGGGAAACCTGGCAGAAGGCGGTGCTGTGGTCAAGCAGTCTGCTGTTGAACCCGATATGATGAGGTTCACGGGAGCCGCAAAGTGTTTTGACAGGGAAGAAGACGCTATGAAGGCGATAGTCGGAGGTAAAATTAAGAAAGGGATGTTTATTGTCATAAGATATGAAGGACCTAAAGGCGGGCCCGGCATGAGAGAAATGCTTTCTCCCACTGCCGCCCTGATGGGAAAAGGCCTTGGGAATTCAGTTGCGCTGATAACTGACGGCCGTTTTTCCGGGGGAACAAGAGGGCCGTGTGTCGGACATGTGTCGCCTGAGGCCGCTGCGGGGGGGCTGATAGCTTATGTTAAGGACGGGGATAAGATAAATTTAGATATCCGCGCGCGCAAGATTGAGCTTGAAATAGGGAAATCCGAGATAGAAAAAAGGAAAAAGACCATAAAGCTTAAAAACCGCGGAATAAATAAAGGTTATCTTGCCCGTTATTCCGATATGGTTACCTCTGCCGGGACAGGCGCTGTTTTTAAAAAGTAAAGTTATTTTAAAGGAGATAGATATGAAAGGTGCTGAAATTTTACTTGAGAGTTTCAAGAAAGAAAAAGTCGACGTTGTTTTTGGCTATCCGGGCGGTTCGGTTCTTGATATTTTTGACCTTGTTTATAAATCGGGCCTGCGCTTTATATTGACGAGGCATGAACAGGGCGCCGCGCATGCGGCTGATGGATATGCCAGGGCGACAGGGAAAACAGGGGTTTGCATCGCGACTTCCGGACCGGGAGCGACTAACCTGGTTACCGGAATCGCTACGGCGTATATGGACTCTGTTCCTATGGTTGCTATAACCGGGCAGGTTCCTACGAGGATGATAGGAAATGATGCGTTCCAGGAAGCTGATATAACGGGCATTACAAGGCCTATCACCAAACATAATTATCTCGTTAAAGATGTTAACGAGCTGCCCAGAATACTCAAGGAGGCTTTTTATATAGCCAATACAGGAAGGCCGGGCCCGGTACTGGTTGATATACCCAAGGACATACAGAATGCTTTAACCGATAATAAGTATCCTGATTCGGTTGAAATGCGCGGCTACAAACCTAATTATGAGGGGCATATCCAACAGATAAAGAAGGCAGCCGAAATGATAATGGCGGCCCAGCGGCCTGTTATTTATGCCGGCGGAGGCGTAATAATATCAAACGGTTCGGAAGAGCTGGCTAAGCTTGCCAGGAAGGCGGAAATACCTGTTACTACTACGTTGCTTGGACTCGGGGCTTTTCCGTCAACGGATGATCTGTCTCTCGGTATGCTTGGTATGCACGGGACAAAATATGCGAATCTTGCGGTTCAGGATACGGATCTTTTAATAGCTGTCGGAGCGAGGTTTGATGACAGGGTTACCGGTAAAGTTTCCGAGTTCGCGCCTCATGCGAAAGTTATACATATCGACATTGACCCGACTTCCATAAGGAAAAATGTTAACGTAGATATTCCTGTTGTCGGGGATGTTAAAAAGGTTCTTGCGGAAATTATAAAAAACATAAAGAAATGTAATACGCAGCCATGGCTGGGGAAGATAGCAGGGTGGAAAAAAGAATATCCTCTTTCTTACGGAAAAGGCGGGCTTAAGCCGCAGTTTGTTATAGAGAAAATATGTGAACTGACCAAAGGGGACGCGATTATAACAACTGAAGTCGGGCAGAACCAGATGTGGGCCGCGCAGTTCTATAAGTATACCCGCCCAAGAACATTTCTTTCATCGGGTGGTTTGGGTACGATGGGATACGGTCTTCCGGCTGCTATGGGAGCTCAGGCGGGATGTCCCGACAAACTGGTTTTTGATATTGCAGGGGACGGTTCCATTCAGATGAATATACAGGAATTGACTACCTGTGTACTGAATAAGCTGCCGGTTAAGGTCATAATATTGAACAACGGTTGCCTTGGAATGGTCCGTCAGTGGCAGGAATTATTCTACGGTGGCAGATATTCTTCCACGATTTTAAATGCCAGCGGGCCTGACGGGGAGAAAGGTGTTACATTCTGCAAAGATAAAAAATGCCATCCTTATCTGCCGGATTTTATAAAGTTGGCGGAGGGTTTTGGCGCGGAAGGAACGAGGATT
>JAFGBE010000064.1 GCA_016933315.1 Candidatus Auribacterota bacterium | reverse complement strand
TCCGCAGCGTTGTATACAGTCACTTTGAACATAGTTACGCCCCTGTCAATCTATGGTCTGTGTTACTCTCAATATTTCTTCGGGAGTTGTAAGCCCTTCCATAACTTTTTCCCAGCCGGAAACGCGCAGGGTTTTCATTCCCTGTTCAATAGCCTTGTCCCTTATCTTATCCGTGGAAGCTTTTTCAAGGATAAGGTCTTTTATAGGCCTGTTGATCAAAAGCATCTCATATATCGCGCTTCTCTGTTTGTACCCCGTGTGGTTGCAGGAATCACAGCCTTTTCCCTTATAAAATTTCAGGCTTTCAGGGACTTTAATCAAACCGCCTTCTTTTTGCTTCCGGTTAAAGCTGTCTATGTCCTGCAATATCATTTTGCCGACTTCATCCGTTATCGAGGGATCTTCTTCCCTGCACTCTGGACAAATCATGCGCACCAGTCTCTGCGCTATAAAGCTTTCGACGGACGAGGTTATTAAAAACGGTTCAATCCCGATATTAACAAGCCTGGTTACGCCTCCGGCGGCATCATTGGTATGAACAGTCGAAAAAATCAAATGCCCGGTTAAAGCTATCCTGATGGCAAGTTCGGCGGTTTCATAGTCTCTAACTTCACCGACCATCATAATGTCAGGGTCATGCCTGAGGACACTTCTCAACCCCTGGGCAAATGTAAAACCTATTTCGGGCATTATCTGTATCTGCGTCACGCCTTCTATCTCGTACTCAATAGGGTCTTCAAGGGTGATTATCTTGTTTTCCGAGCTCTTAATCTTGCTCAGGCAGGCGTAAAGAGTCGTGGTTTTTCCGCTGCCCGTCGGGCCTGTCACAAATATAATACCGTTGGGTTTTTTGACAAGGCTTTCCATTATTTTCAGTTCGTCGGGTTTTAAACCGAGCCTTTCAAGGCTGAAAAGCATTTTCGTCGGCAAGACCCTTATCACAAGACTTTCGCCGTGTCTGGTCGGTATCACGGAAATCCTCAGGTCAAATTCATCCCTGCCTATCTTTACCGCAGCTCTCCCGTCCTGAGGCAGCCTTCTTTCCACAATGTCGAGCTTGGACATGATTTTTATCCTCGATATTATGGAAGGGAAAAGCCTGCTCATCTCGACCGGGACATTGGCATTATACAACACCCCGTCTATCCTGTAGCGTAAGCCCAGTTTCCCCCTGAAAGGCTCTATGTGGATATCGGTTGCCCTTGCTTTATGGGCATCAAGGATAATCTGGTTGACCAGCTTGACGACAGAGGCTTCTGCGGCCATCTTCTCAATGTCTTCAACTTCATCCCTTATTTCAACGCTGTCTCCCTCCTGTTCCAATTTCTGTTTCGCCACAATGCTTTCGACAGTCTCTGCTCCGACGCCGTAATACTTTTTTATAGTTTTAATTGTCTCTTTCTCGGGTGCGAGGACACCCTTTATATCAACTCCGAGAAACAACTGCAGGTCATTAAGCGAGTGAAGGGGATCGGACGTAGCAACGGTCAAAATGTTATTTTCGAGTTTGACCGGCATTATTTTATAATGCCACGCGAATTTCGCCGGCACTTTTTTTACGGCAGCCTCATCAATATCCATGTTCTTAATATCGACAACGGGGATTTTAAGCTGTTTCGAAAGCACGGGGAGCAAATCTTCTTCTTTTAAATACCCCATCTTTATCAACACTTTCGCAAGCGGCTCCGAAGTTTTCTGCTGTTCTTTCAAGGCGACTTCGAGGTCATCTTTTGAAATAAGATTGTCTTTTATGAGTATCTCGCCGAGTTTCATCACCATAATCGCAAGTCTCCCCTATATAAATCCAGCTTACAGCGGCTGTTACTCGATTTCGCCTATCATATACAGGTCTTCAGGCGGTGTCTTGTCCATTTCGCCCGAAATAATCTTTTCGCAGCTGCGAATAGTTTTTTCCAACGGGATATACAGGCCTTTCTTCCCCGTATAAAGCTCAGCCGTATAGAAAGGCTGGGTTAAGAAATTCCTGAGCCTTCGGGCTCTCTCGAACATAATCCTGTCCTCGCGGGATAATTCCTCAATACCGATTATCGATACTATCCTTCTCAGTTCTTCAAATTTGTTTAATACGATTATCACGTTCTGCGCCACTTCAAAATGCCTGTCGCCGATTATATGCGGGTCCATATACGATGAAGAAGACAGCAGCGGATCTATCGCGGGATAAAGCCCCAGCTGAACATGCTGTCTTGAAAGGATCAATATCGAATCGAGATAGCTGAAAATGCTGACTACAGCGGGGTCTGTCAAATCGTCGCTCGGCACATAAACAGCTTCTATAGCTGTAATGGCCGTCCTGCCTGAAGACTTTATCCTTTCCTGGAAGTCGCTCATTTCCGAAGTCAAAGTCGGCTGGTATCCTGTTTCGGACGGTATCCTCCCGAGCAGCGTAGATATCTCGCTCCCGGCCTGGGCAAACCTGAAAACGCTGTCAACAAAGAAAAGGACATCATTCCCCTTCTCCTGAAAGTGTTCAGCCAGCGTGATGCCCGTATGCACTATTTCAAATCTGGCTCCCGGAGGCTCGTTCATCTGCCCGAAGGCAAGAACCGAACGCTCAAGTATCTTCTGCCGGTCAAGTTCATTATAAAGTTCGTTGCCTTCCCTTATTCTTTCCCCCGCGCCCGTAAATATGCAATAGCCTTTCTGCTTTCTTGTCACATTATGCATAAGTTCAAGGATAATGACGCTCTTGCCGAGCGCGGCGCCGCCCAAAATACCGGTCCTGGTGCCTTTTATCATGGGAAAAAGCAGATCTATGACTTTAATGCCTGTTTCAAGTATCTCGAATTTCATCTGTTTGGCCCTGGACATGCCAAAACCAATTTTTTTCTTTTTGTGTATCGGCTCAAATTCTTTGGAAGATACCGGCCCCTTTTTGTCCACCGGCTCGCCAAAAACGTTCAGAATCCTCGAACACACTCCTTCTCCAACGGGGATCTTTATTCCCCCGCCGACAGGCACAGCTTCCGAATTCCGCTGGAGCCCGGAGAGAGGAGAAAGGGATATACATCTTACCACATCCCCCACATCGGTAGCCCGCCTGGAAAGATATTCAACCACCTCGAGGACAACTTTTTTGCCGTCGTATGTCCTGGCTTCCAGTACATCATATATATCCGGCATATTCTCGGGTGAATCAAACTTGACTATTACAACAGGACCTTGGACACCGGTTATTCTCCCGGCTGTGGTCCCGGTCTTCGCTATGTTTTTATCTGGCATATATTTTCTCTCCCGCGATTATGCCGCGTTATGCAATGCCGTGCAGCTGCCTGTTCTGCCGGGAAACGGCAAGCCGGCTGGAAAATATTTCCCTGATATTCTTATCGCTGTTTTCATGGAGCAGCCGGAAATACCTGAACTTAAGCTTTTTATCCATTTCCTTGATCTCATTGGAACTTCTTTCCAGATGCATCACCCTTGCCGACCACTCGGAAAGCTTACTCTCCCATAAGATCCCGTAAAGTATATGGTTAACCCATACCCTGACAAGGTATTCCAATGCCCTTTTGTATGAGGGCTCAACTATCAAATACTCGATTTTCCCCTTTCCCTTGAAAGGCTCAAAAATCCTTCTGCAAGGCAGCAGCTCTTTCTCCTCGACTTCCCAAACCCCAAAGGAGATAAAATGGGGAAAAACAACCTTTACCCGGCCCGTTTCGCCTTTAAAAAACCTTTCAAAAACATAATTGCCTACGGAATCTGCTTCCCTGTGGGAGACTTCATCGCTTATGCCGGGGAAGCTGACTATATCTTCTTCCCCTGCCTCCAGATACCTCAGGCCCTGCCTGCCTACAATAACAAGCCTTATGCCGCCTGAATATTTTTCCATAACCGCGTTTACGATAGCTACATTCAGCTTGCCCAGGAAACCAAGGTCCGAAGTAATCATAATAACAGTTTCCGGAAGGGGTGATTCCTTTACAAAAATACTCTCTTCTTCAATGGACGAAATGACGGAAAACATGCCGTTAAGGCATTCTTCAAACTCAGTCAGCCTTTTCCTCTCGCGCTGAAGCCTGTAAAACTCCGAAGACGCGACACCACGCAGCACATTGATAATACCGCCTATCTCTTTGTTGAACTGAAGTTCCTGCCTCAGTTTTGTCAAATCAAGCATATCTGTCTCCGGCAAAAATTTTATTTAAAGAATTCGGCAAAAGCTTCGTTTAAACCCTGCTTGATATCTTCGGCTAACATCAGCTTATCCGAGAGTTTCCTGATTAAATGAGGATATTTTCCGGAAATAAACTTGAAAATATTCTTTTTGAAATTCTGCCTTCTGTCCGCGTCTTTCAGCTCGGGTATGTTTCTGCTGTAGGCATAGAAAAGTATAACCTGTTCTTCCATGGAAATGGGATTTGATTTATCCTGCACGAAGAAACTGCTTAATATCTCCCCTTTTTTCAGCCTGTCTTCCACTTCCGGAGATAACTTTGCACGTACTCTGGTCAGGCTGACAAGTTCCCTGTAGCGCGCGTATTCACCTTTAAGATGCCCTACCACTTCCTTAATAGCTTCGCACTGGACCTTGCTGCCT
>JAFGBE010000063.1 GCA_016933315.1 Candidatus Auribacterota bacterium | reverse complement strand
TGCCCGTTTTTAACGGCATCAACAATTGCCTGGAAATTCGAGCCTTTCCCCGAACCCAAAACACCTATTTTCATAACGACTCCGGGATTTATTGTTTGGGAATTATCAGCCTGTCCCCGATTTTTATCATATTCGGGTCGTCTATATTGTTTGCTTCCATCAAAGATACTATCGTAATACCGTATGATTTGGCAATAGCCGAAAGTGTTTCTCCGCTTTTAACGGTATGGATATCACCCGACGCTTCGGGAGACCGGCTTTTCGCCGTTTTTATCGCTTTGATTTCTTTCCTTATTTCTTCATTCTCAGACGCCACTTCGTCTATAACCGCATTGATCTTATCATCAAGCTTTTTTTCAAGGTTCGCATACAAAAGGCTGAGCCTTTCCGCTTCCTTTTTCAACTCCACGAGTTCATCGGAGATTTTTCTCAGTGAAGCCTTGAGTTCTGTTTCCGAACCCACACTCCTGTCCGCCGAAATGTCCGCTCTTTCGGTTAAAACGCCGAGCTGTTCCTCCAGGCTTGTTATCTTCCTGTTTATCGCGCCTATTTCCTCTCCCATCCTCGCCTGGACTTCCTCTGCGGTCAAAGAATTTCTTGCGGCGAGCGCATACACACAGGGCAATGCTGCCGCAAAAAACAGGCCTAAGACAAGAACTTTTAACTGTTTGGAATCCTTCATTTTCCCACACAAGCCCGGTTTTTATTCCGCAAGAAGAAAATGGGCTCTCCTGTTAAATTTCCATGCTTCTTCATCGTGTCCGGAGACCGCCGGTTTTTCTTCGCCATACGATACTGTATGCATACGGCTTGAAGACACCCCAAGAGTGACCAGGTACCTGCGCACGCTTAATGCCCTCTGTTCTCCAAGCGCAAGGTTATACTCGTTTGAGCCGCGTTCATCGCAATGGCCTTCCACCAGTATTGCGGCTTGCGGGTGATTTTTCATCCAGGAAGCAATATTTTCAAGTATATTCCGCTGATCTTCCAATATAACGGAGCTGTCATACTGGAAATAAATATCCTTAAAAACACTTTTTAATGTCGGGGACGGCTCCTTAAACCTGCTCATGTCGGGGGCATCGGTTAAAGCGATGTCTTCAAAGCTCAGGGCGGCATCCCTTTCCGCGGCAAGCAGAGCATCCCTGGAAGATTTTTTCCTGCCGGCACAGCCAAAACAGGTTATCATGCAAATGCCCAGAACCAGATATACCATTACGCCTGTTGCCTTTTTCATCTCTTTGCCTCCATAATTTGTCAGTTTAAAGGTTTAACAGTTTTAAATGATACTTTTAGTGCCGAACTGTTAATCTATTTTATTCCGGCGACCAGGCCGGAAATTCCTCATCGAATCTGTCACTGGTTATTTGTACTAATTTCCCATCGTCTATGTCAACAATATATAAATCCGCAAGATAGTTTTTTGTCCGCTTAAAGACAATATGCCTGCTGTCCGGCGCCCAGGAAGGGTCGTCATCATCGAAACGCCCGTCCGATACGCATATTGCCTCCTTGGTCCCGACATCCGAAATACAAACCTGGAACCGGCCGTTTAATTTTGAAGAAAAGGCTATCCATCTCCCGTCCGGCGACCAGCAGGGAGATGTATTATAGGAACCGCTCAGGGTAATCCTTTCAAATTCGCCGCCGGAAGCATTTATCGAATATATCTGCGGGCCTCCGCTCCTGTCGGAAACAAAAGCTATTCTTTTCCCGTCCGGCGACCAGCAGGGAGAACTTTCCACAGCCCGGGTCCTTGTCAGCCTTTTGAGCGACGAGCCGTCAATCTTCATCACATACAACTCCGGATTCCCGTCCTTGCTTAAGACAAGGGCTATGCTGTTCCCGTCCGGCGAAAAGGCCGCAAATGCATTAAGCCCGGCAAAAGCGGATAATTTCCTGCGCGCGCCGGTGTCCAGATCCTGTATATACACATCTGGATACCCCAGCCTGTATGATGTATATATGAGCTTATTCCCGTCCGGAGACCATCCGGGCGATAATTCGAGACACTCATCACCGGTGATTTTTCTCCAGTTTTTTCCGTCATAATCCATTATATATATCTTTTTGGTGCCTGTCCTGTTGGATACGAAAGCGATTTTCGTGCCCGAAATGCCTTTCTCGCCCGTAAGAGCCTTAAGGATATCGGATGAAACCGCATGGGAAATGCCGTCAAGCCGACCGGCCGGCCCCTGATACCTTTTGGCAAAGATATTCTTGCCTTCGGCGACAATATACACCCTGGTTTCAGCGGTTATACTGTCCCCTTCCTCTGTTGTTTCGATAAGCACAAGCACTTCCGCGCCGGCTCTGCTCCACTCGGGAAAATTCAGTTTGCCCGCTTTATATGTGTCATTCGAGAATTCCCGGTCTGTTATATTAGCATAACCGGAAAGATCAAGGTCGGAAGATACAGTTTTAACGATTTTGCCGCCTGCTGCAGACCCTGTTTCCGGCAGGGCAATCTTTATCTTCTCCCCCGCCTGCTTTCTTATCTGAAGATATACCCCCGCCCCGTCCGCGTTTTTAATACATGGAAAAAGCAAACAAGCCAGCAGCGTCAAAACCAAGGTTTTTGGCATCTTTCCCTCCGTTGTATACTTCATATATAATAATTTTACTTCGTCAACTCAAATCTGATGTTCACGATACGAAATCCTTCGGCAAACTCATCCGGCAAAGGTGGAAACGGCACAGAACCGGAAACAGCGCTCATCACGGAGCTGTCAAGCGGCTGGTATCCCGATTTTTTTTTCAGCTCAAGCTCGGCAATCGTTCCGTCTTTCATTATTTTAAAAGAGATAACCGCAAACAGGGAGTCCTTCTGAAGCAGCGCCGCGCTCGGCTGCTCCCATTCGGCGCTTATTTTATTCATTATCAGGCCATCATACCACGTGTAGGGAAAGTTATCCGGTTCAATAACGGCTGAAGCTTTGTTACTTGCGGTTTCCGCTGGTTTTGCCTCTGCGGAAGCAAGTTCTTTCTTAATCTTATCCCTCAGCGACTGTCTTTCTTTCTCCTGCACAGGTTTCGGAGCGGTTTTTTTTGCGGAATATATGTTCTTTTTAATTGTTTTCTCCTTTGGCTTCTGCGCCGGACGGACGATTTCTTTTTTCGGGGCGCTTACAGTCTTTGCCACGGCTGTCTCCGTGGCTTTCTTAAAGGCCGGCATATCTTTAATAAGGGTTACATGATGGACCTTTGCGGGATAATAATGTTTAAACGAAGCCACCGAAAAGACCATAAGCGCCGTGAATATAAACACATGTACGACGATGGAAAGGATCCAGGGAGGGGAAAATCTGAGATTTTTCAAATTTTTATACATAACCCCCCGGGTTTTCAATTATAATTTTCGGAACCGGTTGCCATGCCCACATTGTTTACGCCGGCATTTCTTATCCTGTCCATTATTTTTATGACGCTTTCATAAGTCAATTTCTTATCCGCCCTTAAAATAACAGGCAGGTCGGGGTTGTTGTTCACCATAACGGCAAGCCTGTTCTCAAGTTTGTCGAGCGAAACCTTCACATTGTTCAAAAAAAGTTCGCCCTCTTTTGAAACGCTGACTATAACAGGAACGGTCTTCGTTTCCATCTTCTTGTCGGAAGCAACCGGCAGGCGCACATCTATGCCCTGTTCAATCATGGGCGCGACAATGATAAACACAATTAAAAGGACCAGCATGACATCCACAAGATTGGTGATATTAAGCTCGCTGTAAACCTGGTTGTTCTTCTGCTTGATAAAGGTTTTCATAAAATTCAGATACAGTAATTTTTTTCTATGGCTGCCATCAGCTCCATGGCAAAATTTTCAACATCTGTCGAAACCTTGCGGTTCCTGGAAGAATAATAATTATAAAACAGCACCGCGGGTATGGCTACCAGCAAACCCGCAACTGTGGTCAAAAGGGCCTGGTACACGCCCGGAGCAACAACAGAAAGAGACGCATTCCCCAGTGTCCCCAGCCTCCGGAAAACAAGCAATATTCCCGAAACAGTGCCGAGGAGGCCTAAAAAAGGCCCGCAGGATATCGCGGTTGCCAGAACCGCCATCGAGCGGTTCAGCTTGTCAAGCTCATCGGTTATAGTCCTGTAAATCGCGTTATGTATGTGTTCCAGGGCAACCTTGGGAAGCCGGCTCTGCCCTCCTTCAGCATGATGCTGTATAAAATAATCCAGCTCTCTGCAGGCAGCCTCATAAACGGCGACAACCGGAACTCGCGGCAGTGACAGGGAACCTTTGAAAAGGTCGAGTATGGAGCCGCTGTTTCTCTTTATCATATCCTTAAAACGCCGGGTTTCCCTGTCGAGGACCTGGTACTCCTGCCACTTCCTTATCGCAACGGCCCACGACCACACTGACAGGACTATAAGAGCGGAATATATTATGAAACCGACGATCCTGGATACTATCAAATTTCACAGCCTTTCAGGTTAGACACAAAAAATATTATACACTAAACACCCGAAAAAACCATCCGAAGTTTAATCAAAATAACACACTTAAAGCCAATGTGTCAATTATTACATAAATGCGGCGCTTTACCGACGATATTTCTTGACACGGGCGCATGTTTTTTGAGATGATTTACGGTAAGGCCAGGGGGGATAATTTTGCAGAGAAAAAAACTGATTGTGGACTGGAACATCCAGTTCCGGTTTATGTTGATTTTTATTATTCCCGTGTTGATATTCAGCGGGCTTGGCTTTATACTGATACACAAAATGGGCGGCGATTCTGCGGAGCAGTCAAACCTCTATTTCCAAAATCAGCTTGATTCCCTCCAGGAAATTGAATCTTTTATTGTCCACTCCAGCGTAACAGGAAAAGACAAAATACTTAACCTGTTGGATAACCAGAAAATAGCATTGAATGAACTGCGCGGCCACGTGATCCGCCACTGGGAGAAAATGTCCGGTATAATAACCTTATGTTTTATAGCGGTGATAATAGTGAGCGCGATTATGGGACTGATAATCTCCCACCGGATTTTCGGGCCTTTTAAGCGGCTGCGAAGCAATCTTGAGATAATGGCGGACGGAGACCTGTCAAAAAAAATGTCGGTAAGGAAAACAGACCAGTTCAGGGATCTGCTCGGAGCCATCGAAACAATGCGCCAGAACATACATGAAAGCATAGATGAGTATGATAAGACTCTCGAAGCTGTAAGCCGGTTTGTAGAAAAAATAGAACTCGACCTGCCGAACAAAGAGGGCTGCAGCGAAATCGTGAAATCCCTTGAAGACCTGAAAAAAGAACTCAAAACGCATGATGACCGCAGCGAGGAAGGCAGTAAGGATGCTTGAGAAGAAATTGCATCTCTTTGAAGAACCCGGCGAAATCAACACCGAAAAATGCATGGAAATAGCCGGCGACAATCTCAGGTTCGGCTATAAATACATAGTGCTTGCAACGACAAAAGGGACAACAGCCCTTAAATTCGGGCAATACTTCAGGGGGAATGCCGTCAAAATCGTCGCCGTAACACATTCGACAGGGTTTGAAAAGCCGTCTGCCCAGCAGGTTCCGGAGGAAACAAGGGAAGAAATCAGATCATTGGGAATCGAATTGTTCACCGGCACGATCCTGACTCATTCTCTTGAGGCAGCCCTGTCGAAAAAGCACAGCGGCATCTACCCGACCCAGATAATCGCCTCCACATACAGGACAATATGCCAGGGCGTAAAAGTATGCGCGGAAATCGTCATGGAAGCGTGCGACGCCGGTCTCATACCCGAATCCGAGGAAGTTATCGCGGTCGCAGGAACCGGATGGGGAGCAGACACGGTATGTGTAGTAAAATCACAGGCGTCAAAAAGGTTCCTGGATTTAAGAATCCTTGAGATACTCGCAAAACCAAGGGCCTGAGGATTCAGTTTCCGATAAGCCTTTCCTCTTCACAATAATACAGCACACCGAGCATATAACCGGTCACGACAAGAAAATAAAAACTTATAAAATTTATAATGACGGGCATGAAAAACACAAGCGTTACGGAACCTTTGTGAACAGCCAGAAAACTGGCCGTGACATTCATCACAAAACCCATCAGCACCTGAGCCGCCAGGGAACACAGAAAAACTATAAAAACGATCATATACGCTAAAAAAGACCTGAAAATAGCGGCAATCACCTTAAGCGGGTTTACCGCCTGGAATATGTTTTCCGTCACGGCTCCTATCAAAAGCATCATCGGAAGGCAGAATGTGCCCAGAAGCGCCAGGACAATCCCCGGAATAAACCCTAAAACAGCCAGCAATGTGGGCGTCTGCGCCAGAAAACTTCTGCCGCAGACGATAAAAACAAGCAAAGAAGGGAAATAAGCGGCGAATATTATTCCTACAAACCTGAACCCCGGCTCCACCGCATCGCTCCACATATCTTCAAAACTCCAGAAAGGCAACCTGTTGCCTCCCGCCGCAACACTGGAAATCACCTGCATAACATAGGAATAAACCATAAAATAGACGAGAACCCCGACTATCAGGAAAATACAGCCGAACTTAAGAAGAAAATCGGCGCCTATCAGAAGGAATGTGCCGAATATAAGGACCAGAATCCCGGCTCCGCGGAAAGGGGCTAGAAACGCTTCGAAAATCCGCGACAGAGATTTCGACGGCACATCGCTTTTCTCCGTGTCATCCGTTTTAGTACGCCCGCAGGGGAGGCACATCTGCCCGCACTTCGGACAGACGCAGGCCGTAGCCGCTTTAACTTTTATTCTCTTGATACAGTCATCACACCACTCGGAACCGCACCGTTCGCACTTCCACGCGGTCCCCTTATTGCTGTGATTAACACACGGCATGACCTCTTTCCTTTCACCGGCCGAGCTCTACCGTAACCTTAGCCGTCATTGAGTTTGAAATAAGGCAGTTTTTCTCAGCCGCCTTGACGATCTCCGCAACCATATCCGAATCCTCGGTTTTCTTCGCTTTAACATCCAGCTTGATATTTATTTCCGTTATCAAAGCCTTGCCGTCTTTAATCTCGAGTTTGCCTGTCGCCTCACTCTTAAACAAGGCGATCTCCAGTTTCTTCCTCTGTGCAATAGACATAAACGCAAACAGTATACAGCTTGACGCCGCAGCAACATAAAGGTCTTCCGGCGTCCACATCCCTTCGTGCCCTTTGAATTCGGGCGGAGCGGCTATTTCAATGTCCTGTTT
>JAFGBE010000062.1 GCA_016933315.1 Candidatus Auribacterota bacterium | reverse complement strand
TAGAAAAGAATAAAAAATCTTTACCTGGTACTATCCAGGCAGCGCTATTAACGTTAACGAAAGATATTAACGAAAATGGTCCGGTTCATGGCAGTTGGCTTAATTATTCAAGCTTAAGCGGCACAAAACACCACTGCCATCTAAAGAAAAGGGGTAGACCTACATACGTTGCTGCTTGGGAAGAGACAATGAGGTCAGGATTGTTGAGGTGACTTATGCCGGAAGACGTGAAAACGCACCATACTGATGAAAAATATGATGGAGCTATTGTGATCTATATCCTTAGTGGCCCCAAGGAAAAAGAAAAAGACCTTCTTATGGCCGCCGAAAAGCTTGGATTTGAGGAAGTGATTCCCTGGAGGGAAGCGTTTGAGAACTATTCGGATGAAGAATTACCTGGAGCGTTTCTTCTTGGAGCTAGAACAAAGGAAGGACTTACCCAGAAACAGCTTGCAGAAAGAATTGGAGTAAAACAGGGACATGTATCCGATATGGAATGTGGAAAGCGTCCCATTGGCAAGGGAATGGCTCGTAAACTTGGGGATGCCTTGAATATCAGCTATAAGGTTTTTTTGTAGGGATAACCCATTCTATTAATCTGATAATTTCTTCTAACGTCCCCTGAATACCTCTGAATACCTATGAAGGTAAAAATTAAATGAACAAATGGTATGAGACATTACAACGACCGATACTTACACCGCCAGATTGGTTGTTTGCCCCTGTTTGGACAATACTTTATGTGATGATAGCAATTTCCATATTTTTGTTTTTAAGAAAATATAAGAGCGAAAACGGTTATGGAATTTATGTTCTTATTGCTTTGCATCTGATCAGTAATATAGCATGGACTAGCATTTTTTTTGGACTGAAATCACCTGGTTTAGCCTTAATTGATATCCTCTTTTTAGACATTTCTCTTGTAATTATTGCATGGTGCTTTTGGCAAACTGATAGGATTTCATCTATATTGCTATGGCCTTATCTGACATGGGTTTTGTTCGCAACCTATTTGAATGCTTCATTTTATATACTGAACAGAACTTAACAGGGGAAGACCAGGGGACATAACACTTAATTTCGTCGGAAAGAAGATAGAGGGGTAGCCCCGCGATAAAAAAGATATCCCTCAAACTTCTTGACAATTATTGTAAAAGTCGTATTATCAAGCCGTTGTGTTCATTTATACAGATTTCATAACTGGGTTTACTTCTTTTAGCAGTAGAAAGAGGAAACTATGGACGGATACTACCAGAGCCCCGTTTCTCAAACAGAGACGGGGTTTTGTGCTTTGGGGAATACAGTGTAGATAAGAATAGTCGCTGGTGTCCACTTTTTCGGGGCAAGATCACTCTGTAATCATTAACACCCTTCCTCACAGGCGGCAAAAGGAAATTGTAAAGATGTGCGTTTAATGGTTACTTCGCTATATTTCTCGTCAACTTCGATCTCTCCCCGAAATAGGGGCTCTTCTTCGCACAAATCGGTGATGCGTTGACGAATCAGATATACATAACGGTTCGCCGTATTTCTATTTAATTTTGTTAAAAGAGCGATAGTTTGAGCATCCAGATCCAAGGCGAAGTACTTTAAAAACTCCCTGAATTTGGGCTCTGAAATTTTAGAGTTTTTACATACTTGTTACTTATTGACATTACTAGACTTTTAACATATTCCAGCGTGCTGTTCTAGTCAAGAACCTATCCTTTTTTACTCTTTTCCGGTGGTCAAACGTTTTACTCCTGGGAGTCATTGAAGTTCTCGCTCATCCGGCCGCTTAATCTTCATACTGTCGCGCGTAGGCGGCATCGTTATAAAGCCCTTCACCGTACTCCTTCTTTCCATAATTCCCGATAAGGCTCTGCCCTTTTTCCGAGGCGACGAAGTCTATGAACTCCGCCGCAATCGATGCGCCGGGAGTCGCCCCCGCGGGCTGGCAGAGGGCGTGATAGGTATTTATAAGAACCTTATCGCCCCTGAAGAGTATCTTAAGGTCGGGCACATCTTTTCTGTCGGAAACCCATGTACTGCTGTCGGTCATGAAATATCCCTTTTCTTTATCGGCCCTTATCAGCGTGGCGCGCATGAAGTCTTTTGTGACGATATACCAGTCACCCGACGGCGCAATTCCGGCCTCCTTCCAGACGAACAGTTCCTTCTTGTGCGTACCCGAATTATCGCCCCTGGAAAAGAACTTTGACCGCGCCTTCGCAATCCGCGCATATGCGTCCGGAGCAGTTTTTGCCGCGGCAATGTGAGCGGGATCATCCGCGGGACCCACAATAAAAAATTCGTTCGAGCCGATAAGTGTCCGTTTTATTGCCCACCCATCCGCAATCGCTTTTTTCTCGGCCGCCGGCGCGTGAACCATGATAATATCGACCGCCTTCTCCTGAAGGAGCTTCAGGGATACCCCCGACCCGGCTTTCACCCAACACATCGACATGTTTTTTCCTTCACAGAAGGCTTCGGTGATCACCTTGAGAAGTCCCAGTTCGCCGGGACTGCCTGTGGCGAGAGAGAAGGTCACAGGGCCTTTCCCGTACGCGGCTTCGCACTTTTGCCCGCCGTACGAAGTCGACACCATGAACACGGCAAGCAGTACCGCACACAGAATGATTCCCAACACTCTTGTTTTTTTCATTTTTCTCCTCCTGTTAACCTGACAATGCGATCTTTATTTGACACCGTTTACAGCATCTATAGAATCTTGCTGTTTCAACGGCGTCGCGTCCCAATTATCCCGCTGGTGCAGAGCAAGCCTCAGACGGCTGCTGTTTTTGCGTATCGACTGTATGAAATGGTTAACGGATTATGCCAATCCCGGCATAATGTCAAGCGGTTTTCCCCCTTCCGTAGAGGGAAAAAAGGCTGTGATCAAAGATTGAGGAGGTATCTGCATGTCCGGTGAAAACACTCCGGAATGGAACATCCTTGCGACAGATAGAGTATCGTTCCTGATTATGGAAGACCGGCGGCGGGAAAAAGCGGCAACTACAGGCGGCGCAGGGGTGGAGAATAAGCGTTGTCACTATCTTAATCCGCCGTCCCCGCGATATGCATGGCGGCCCGTATGCCGTCCGAACCGCTCGATATGATCCCGCCGGCCCAGCCGCTCCCCTCCCCCACGACATAGAGATTTTCGAAGCCGGCGCACAGGCCGCCCGTCTCGCGCACGACCTGAACCGGCGAGGAGGTCTTGCTCTCGAGCCCCATGATCACCCCTGTTTCAAACCCCTTTATCTTTCGGAAAAAGTCCTTGAGTCCTTCGCGAAGGGCACCGCTCACGGCCGGGGGGAGCAGTTTCCACAGGGGCGCCGGCTTCAATCCCAGCGGATAACTCGACGCGCAGATCGCTCCCGATTCCTTCCCCGCAATGAAGTCGGCTATCGTGCAGGACGGCGCCGCGAATCCCTCCGCGTACCGGAAGAACTG
>JAFGBE010000061.1 GCA_016933315.1 Candidatus Auribacterota bacterium | reverse complement strand
GCGCCCTGTCGAAGATCTCGGTCTTGATAAGATAAAAACCTATAAAAGCGACAGCTATGCCCAGCACGGCTATCACTGTCAAAAAAGAAATTATCAGGTTGCTTTTTAAAGTCTTTTTTTTCATCTGGATTTCTTGCCCGTCTTATCCATAGCGTTTACAAAGTAAATAAGGTTTTCGATTTCAAGTTCCAGGTTAACATAATTCACTATTATGTCGGCGGGCGCCCTGAGGTTAATAGGCGCAAAATTAAGTATGCCTTTTATCCCGGAGGATATCATCATATCCGCAACCTGCTGCGCCGCGATGTCGGGAACGGCCAGGACCCCTATCTTCACATCGCTCTTTTTTACAAAATCCTTAAGGCGCTCCAGGGACAAAACCGGTATTTCCGAATTATCCCTGAATTTAGCGGGGTCTATATCAAACGCCGCTACTATTTTTATGCCTTCTTTCTCAAACCCTTTATATTTAATCAGCGCATTCCCGATATTGCCGGAGCCGACTATCACCACATTCTGGAGCTCGTTTTTGCCCAGTATCTCATTCATTTTTTCAATAAGGGCCTTTACCTGATAGCCGCCCCGCTTGTTGCCAGTTATCCCGAAAAGCGAAAAATCTTTTCTTACCTGCGCCGCAGTAACACCCACCGCTTCTCCGAGATTATCCGAAAAAACCTTAACAAAACCCAGTTTTTCGAACCTGTATAAAGCATTTTTGTACCTGGAAAGCCTTATTACACAATTTCTGTTTGAAGCCATTTATGTTACTCCTTTCACAATAAATTTAGCAAATATACCATATACAGGCAATATGTCAAGGTTATTTTGTGATTAATTTCACTTCTTTAAAATTCGCCCGCGGCTCCGCTCCGCTCAAATAATTATTGCTTAATAAAAGAATCTATTTATAATTTAAGTAAAACAAAAAAAAGGAGAGCAAATGGAACACACACAGAACCAACCGATTGCAGCTGATTCAAGTTCATATCCTGTTTTCAGCAAAACATTTTTTATCATGGACATGGTTTTCTCATGCCTGAGAATACCTCTCGTCCTGCTCGGCATACTGGGCATGGTATCAATGCAGAAGGATGACCCCATATATTTTTCGGGATATTTCGAGATCTTGACCGGAATGGGAATAGCGGTGTTCGGCCTGTGGGCCAATATCGCGCTCCTGTCGAAAAAAGCGTCCGGAATCACGATGGCATACTATAACATCGCCTTCACCATCGGTTCGACGCTCGTGGGAATATGGCAGATAGTAATCCAGTCATCGGCTGTCGCCGGCGACGCGGTGAGAGTCGCTTCATTCTCTATAGGCGCCGGGTTCACCTTCATAATCAGGATTGCCCTCCTGATATGTTACTTTATAGCGGTGAAAAAATTCAAATCGTGGCTGGCTTGGAAATAAAAAAAGTCTCTACAGCGCGGGCGGAGACATATCCGTAAATTCCGTCGACTGTATATTCTTTGAATCGCACTTGGGGCATCGTATCGTGGTCCTGTAATCCGTTTTCTGCTTTGAATCGCGCGGATTTATTATGCGGCCGTCCATGGTCACTATCTCCCAGCTTGTCAGGCGATTCTGCGAATACTTCAAAATGTTTCTGTATCCTTCAAACTTCGTGCCGCAGTCCCCGCACACGAAAAAAGCCGTGACGAACAGAGTGTTATCTTCGCATCTCGGACACTTAGCGGGAGAAGGGCCTATTTCTTCCACTTCAAAAAAATTGCAGGAGGAACACACCCACGTGGCGGGCGCTTTTAAGTCTTTCTTATGATAAACGGGTTTGGCGACAAAAAAAAGGGCGGACAGGCTGATAAGCATAACAACTGCCAGTATGGATTTTGTATTGACTTTATGTTCGCCGGGTTTCTTCATGGGTGTCACAGCGGTTCCGGTATAATATTTCCATCGGTAATATCCGGTTTCCATTCGACATGAAAATCCGCAAAAAGATGGTTTGCTCCCCCGTTATGGCGGTTCTCAAGGACATTTTCATAAAAATCAGGGTCGCTATGCCACTGGCCCTGGTGTTCTATCAGCTGATGCCCGTCAAAAAGCACAACCGTCTGGTCCGGGTGGGCAAGTTCATAATAATCCACCTGCTCGGTATACAGCATCAAATTATAGGAGTATGAAATCTCCATATCCACATCAACGGGAGGGCCGTGGTACGCGGGGTCCTCATCTTCATTGACTGTGACCGTCATCGGCGACTCATCCGACGGGCACACATAAAGCTCTTCCTCAACACAGGCTTCCACGAGGCCCGCGGATTTTCTTTTCGGGACAACAAGCACTACCCACTTGCCGCTATTCCCGGGAGAAAACGTAAACAGGTAAGGGGGCCAGTTCCCTTCATGTTCAGTAACATACATCCCGAAACCGTATCCGAGCTGTTTCAGGTTGTTCATGCATACAACCCGGTTTGCTTTTTCTTTCGCGTTCCGGAAGGAAGGTATGATTATTCCTGCGAGAATGAGTATGATGGTTATCGCGACTATCATTTCAATCAAAGTAAACCCCTTTAAAGAACTTTTCTTCTTAAAGGGGTAACTTTTTTGCCGTAATTTCTTAAATAGACTGACAAATATTTTACTGTTTTTCACTGGAGAGGCTGTTCTTTATTTTTTCCAACTCACTGACAAGTTTAGCCCTGTCCCTTTCATCATTGAATATCATCCCTTTAACCATCTCTTCGGTTTTTTCAGCGTCGCCGCCCACCTTATGAAGGTGCTCTATCATCCTGTTAAAAGCCTCGCTCATCTCCGGAACGACATCCGTCTCCCTGAAATAAATCTTGCCGGGTATTTTTCCCTCCCCGATCTTGTTCAGGTAAAGCTCCGTCTTATAGATAGGCCCGGCAACCCTGTGAGAAACCAGGATGCTCAACAGGAAACAGACCGCGGAAACGACAATAACGGGAGCGATCAGGTATTTTACGACGTTCATATTAAGCGTTTCCAGAGCCTGCTCGGTTAATTTTCCGTCGTTCTGGATTGTGTTGATAAGCGTATCGATACTCACGTTATAAACTATTAACGCGGTGAAAATCATTCCCAGCACCGTTATCCATATGGTAAAAAGCGCGTATT
>JAFGBE010000060.1 GCA_016933315.1 Candidatus Auribacterota bacterium | reverse complement strand
GCTCTAAATTTTGCCTGAACGTCTTCATCCCCTGCGGATTATGGGCGCAGTCAATTACGATTATGCTGCCCTTCCTGCGCAGGACCTCAAAGCGGCCGGGCCAGAACGCATTTTTTACGCTTCTGATATATTCTCCTTCCAACGGCAGTATTTCTTTAATACCCATAATGGCGACAGAGGCGTTTTCGACCTGGTTTAAACCTATAGCCTTTTTCAACTCTATATTTTTTATCTTTAGATTGCCGGCGATAAAATCAAAGTTTGAACCTTTGAGCGTGATTTTCTTCAAATCGGCCTCAAAATCCCTGCCCCACACCTTAGGCGGCACCTTTAATCTTTTACACGTTTTTTCTATTACTTCCAGCGCCGCGGACGGGACATTGCCTACAACGACTTTGCTGCCGCGCTTGATTATAGACGCTTTTTCATACGCGATATCGGCGATGGAATTACCGAGATGTTCCGTGTGGTCCTTCGCAATCGTGGTTATTATGCATAACACGTCAGGGAAAATATTTGTGGCGTCCAGCCTGCCGCCCAAACCCGTTTCAAGAACAACGTAATCGGCCTTCTCCGAGGCAAAATACACCATAGCCATTGCCGTCATGATCTCAAAATAAGTCGGGCTGAAACTGCGCGTTTTCCCGAGTTTTACGCACGCTTCCTTGACTGTGGCGTAAACCGCCGAGATTTTTTCGCGGGGGGCAATCCTGCCGTTTATTATAAACCTTTCTCTTACGGAACACAGGTGGGGCGAGGTGAAAAGTCCTGTTCTGAAGCCATGCGCACCCAGGATCTCCATCAGAAAATTTGAAACGGACCCTTTCCCGTTAGTGCCGGCCACATGTATGATTTTCAGCTTTTCCTGCGGAGAACCGAGAGCTTCAGTCAGCCGCCGGATATTTTCCAGTCCCAGCCGCACACCGAATTTCTGGTATTTTGATACTTCAGAAAGAAATTGTTGGTAGGTCATTTAACAGCAAACTTTAAAATAGAAGCTATTGTTTTACGGAGGTTTTCCCTCTTTATAATCATATCTATAAGACCGTGCTCGAGCAGGAATTCTGACCGCTGGAAGCCTGACGGCAGTTCCTGCTGAATGGTCTGTTTTATCACCCTCGGCCCGGCAAACCCTATCAGGGCGCCCGGTTCCGCTATGATAATATCGCCAAGCGACGCGAAACTTGCTGTTGTCCCGCCGGTTGTGGGGTCGGTGAGCACCGATATATAAAACAGCCCTTTTTCGGAAAGCCGCGCGAGAGCCGCGCTTGTTTTAGCCATTTGCATAAGGCTCAGGGTCGATTCCTGCATCCTCGCACCTCCCGATGTCGAAAAAATGATGACCGGAAGACCTTCATCTATAGCCAATTCGATAACCCTCGTTATTTTTTCGCCGACTACGGAGCCCATGCTCCCGCCCATAAAACTGAAATCCATAACCCCTATGGCAACCTTTATTTTCTCTATCTCGGCGGTTCCCGTCACTACAGCTTCGTTCATTTTCGTTTTTTCTTCCGCCTGTTTTATCCTGTGCTCATACTTTTTTGAATCAAAAAAATCAAGCGAGTCAATACTCCTCAATTCAGCGTCCACCTCTTCAAACGTCCCATTATCTACGGTCATACTTATTCTCTCCGCAGCCTTGAGCGGATAGTGGAAGCCGCATTTGGGGCAGACCCTGTGGTTCTCGTCCAGTTTTTTTGTATACACCGTATCATTACAGCCTTTGCACTTTATCCAGAGGCCGTCCGGTATATTGGACTTTTTATTCTGCGCGTCTGAACTTTTCTTTCTTCGGAACAGAGCCATTGAAAATCCTTACAAATTCAGTTAAGTAGTTTAAAATTTTATCAACCCCATGCATTGCTCAGGAAACAAACTTTTCAGGGACGTTTTCTCAAGACTCAGCCTTAACCTCAACCTTTTCTGCTTAACCTATATTATAATTCATCCAGTTTCTTTTGCAAAAGCTCATTTACAAGTTTCGGGTTTGCCTTGCCCTTGCTGGCTTTCATAACAAGCCCGACTATAAAACCCGAAGCGGACTTCTTACCGCTCTTATAATCTTCCACAACCTTGGGGTTATTCTTCAACACATCTTTTATAACCGCCTCAATCTCTTTTTCATCCGAGATCTGGACAATACCCTTCTCTTTTATTATATCTTCAGGGTTTTTCCCGGATGCAAACATCTCAGCGAAAACGTCCTTGGCTATCTTGCCGCTTATGGTCCCTTTATCGATAAGTTTTATCAGCATGGCAAGAGCTGAAGGCTTTACCCTGGCGTCGCATATGCTGATTTTCGCGGTGTTGATTTCCTTGAGAAAATCGCCCATAACCCAGTTCGCGACTTTCTTGGGGTCGGCTCCCTGTTTTGAGGTTTCTTCAAAGAAATCCGCCAAATCCTTATCGCTCGTCATCACTCCAGCGTCATACCCGGAGAGTTTATATTCCTCAATGAACCTTTCATATCTTACATCGGGCATCTCCGGTATTTCACCGGAAACCTTTTTAAAATATTCATCCTCCAGTATGACGGGGACAAGGTCCGGCTCAGGGAAATACCGGTAGTCATGCGCTTCCTCTTTGCTTCTCATGGAAATTGTTTTCTCTTTAGCGGCGTCCCACAACCGGGTTTCCTGGATTATCCTTTCGCCGTTACCGATCGCCTTCTCCTGTCTCTTTGCTTCATATTCCAGCGACTTTTTAACATTGGCAAATGAATTGAGGTTTTTTATCTCTGTTTTTGTCCCTAACCGGGAAGTCCCCTTGGGCCTTATGGATATATTCGCATCGCATCTCAGGCTGCCTTCTTCCATATTGCAGTCGGAAACCCCCAGATATCTCAGTCCCTGTTTAAGCGAAACAAGATAAGCATACGCCTCATCGGGCGAATGTATATCCGGCTCGCTTACTATTTCCATAAGGGGCAGCCCTGTCCTGTTTAAGTCCACACCGCTGCCGCCGCACACATCATGGACCAGTTTTCCCGCATCTTCCTCAAGATGTATCCTGGTAAGTTTTATCGCCTTTTTTTGCCCGTCTATCCTTATCGGAACGCTTCCGCCCATATTCAACGGCTTGTCATACTGGGATATCTGGTAATTCTTGGGCAAATCCGGGTAATAATAATTTTTCCTGTCGAATTTGCAAAAATTCGAAACCCTGCACCCGAAAGCCATGCCTGTTTTCACGGCAAGCCTTATCGCTTCCTCGTTCATCACCGGCAGGACGCCGGGCAACCCTAAACATACGGGGCATGTCTGTGTATTCGGTTCGGCGCCGAATTTAGTAGAACACCCGCAAAACATCTTTGAGAGAGTGTTCAACTGCACATGGACTTCCAGCCCTATCACAATCTCATATTCCATAAAACACCTTTTAAAACCAAAAATTCAAACTTGTTTCTTTTTCAATCGTTGTGCTTTTACTATCTGCGTGAATCTGTGTCATCTGTGGTTCCAATTCTTTACTTTTATTTTTCAATAATATTTAACTTGATTTTCAGCTGTTTCGGAAAATGCTCTTTTTTTATGATAATCGTTCATTTGTTCGAAAGCATAAGCCGTCCTCAGCAGCACGGCCTCATTGAAATGCGCCGCCTGAAGCTGCAGCCCGACAGGCAGGCCTGCGGAAAATCCGCAGTTGAGCGAAACAGCGGGGATACCCGCGAGATTGGCGGAAATCGTATATATATCGGATAAGTACATCTTCAGGGGATCATCGGTCTTTTCCCCTATTTTCCATGCCGTCGTAGGCGACGTTGGAGTCACTATCACATCTACCTCGCCAAAAGCTTTTGAGAAATCTTCTTTTATGAGAGTCCTAACTTTTTGCGCTTTTAAATAATACGCGTCATAATACCCCGAACTCAGGACGTACGTTCCCAGTATAATCCTTCTTTTCACCTCGTCCCCGAAACCCGCGCTCCTGGTTTTTTTATACAGGTCGATTATATTACCGGCCTTCTCGCGCAACCCGTAATGGACACCGTCATACCGCGCCAGGTTCGAACTTGCCTCAGCCGTGGCTATAATATAGTAGGTCGCGACCGCATATTCCGTGCGGGGAAGGGACACATCCCTGATTTCGGCTCCGCAGTTTTCAAGGTCCTTTATGGCTTTCCTCACACAGGCTTCTACTTCATTATCAATGCCCTCTAAAAAATACTCTCTGGGGACTCCTATCCTGAGGCCCTTTATACCATTTTTTATTTGCGAGGGGTAATCAGGCACTTCCGCATTGACCGAAGTCGAATCTTTGGCGTCGTATCCGCTTATCGCCTTTAATAATATCGCGGCATCTTCTACATCCTTCGCAAAAGGCCCTATCTGGTCCAGCGAAGAAGCAAAAGCCACCAGCCCGTACCTTGAAACTCTGCCATAGGTGGGTTTTAACCCGACCAGACCGCACAGCGATGCAGGCTGCCTTATGGAACCGCCCGTATCCGAACCAAGCGAACCAGCCGCTTCGCCCAATGCGACAGATGTCGCCGAACCGCCGCTCGAACCGCCCGGAACCGTATCTTTGTTCCACGGGTTCAATGTATTTCCGAAAAACGATGTTTCCGTAGAAGAACCCATGGCAAACTCATCCATATTGGTTTTGCCGATTACAATCGCGCCCTCGTCCAAAAGCTTCTGCACCGCAGTCGCGGTATACGGCGCGGTAAACCCCTCCAGTATATGAGAAGCGCAAGTCGTTCCTTTGCCTTCAATACACATATTGTCTTTTATCGCGACAGGTATGCCCGACAGGGAACCTTTTAAAGCCTTTTTATCCTGCTCTCCGGCGCATTTCATGGCTTCTTCGGGAAATGTTTTTATGAAAGACGCGAATTCCCCGGTTTTTTCCATACGGGAAAGTGCGCTTTTCATTATTTCGCTGGGCTGAATCTCTTTTTTTGCCAGCATCCCGCTGAGATCATGGATTGTCTTATCGCAAAGTTCCATATTTATTCCTCAATGACCCTGGGCACTATAAAATACCCGTTGTCCGACTCCGGAGAGCTTTTAAAAATCTTATCCCTGTTAATCGACGGTGTTACCTCATCTTTGCGGAAAACATTCTTTAAAGGAAGTATATGTGCGGTAGGCGCAACATCCCCGGTATCAAGGGTATTAAGCTTTTCGACATATTTCACTATCCCCTTAAGCTGCGCGGTAATCTCCTCAAGCTTAGTGTCGTCGAACTCCAGCCTGGAAAGGTTCGCAAGGTATTCAACTAACTTTTTATCAACTTTCACCTGAAATCATCTTCCTTTCAGACAATTGGCGATTTTTACTATATCTGCCGTTCCGAGTTCCTCTATTCTAGCAGTGCGGTCAAGCCCGATACCGCTTAATATGGCGGCAGGGTCGACCCTTTTGTCTATGCCGGACAGTATTTTTCCTAACTGCTTCCTCCTTTGCGAAAAACCTTTTTTAACCAGCAGGTCAAAAACCGCCATGTCCTTCACATAATAATTAGGCTTTTCCGGAAAACAAAACCTGACGGCGGCAGACTCTACTTCAGGCCTCGGATAAAAAACATTTTTGCTTATATCAAACAACTTCTTAACCGAACAAAACAAGTTTACTTTGACCGTAATGGCCCCGTACTCAGGCGTAGCCGGTTTCGCCGCGATCCGCTCCGCCATTTCCTTTTGCATAACGAGCACGGCTTCGGATATATGCCGCCTCGCTTCTATCAAAGTGAATATTATAGATGAAGTGAGGTAATAGGGCAAATTAGAAATCACTTTATATTCCTTTTTCCCGGAAACGGGAAATTTATAATCCATGAAATCACCCTTTGAGAGCTTGAAATTTTTATCGCCCGAAAACCGCTCTTCAAGAATATCGGAAATTTTTCTGTCGATTTCACAGACTTCAAGCCTGCCGCCCTTCTTCAGAATAACCGAAGTCAGCGCGCCCAGCCCGCCGCCGATTTCCAGGACCCTGTCTTTGGGGAAGAATTCCATGGAATTGACGATTTTACCGGCTACATTTGAGTCTATGAGGAAATGCTGTCCAAACCTTTTGAGCGGCGCGATTTCATGCTCTTTAAGAACTTTTTTTACTTCGGAAATATTCATTTGTATGTCAGTAGTTAAAGTATTTTTAACCACAGATATTCACAGATACACACAGATAGAAAAACAAAAACGTATAAATTATTGTACTATTTTTTGCTAAAGAATACTTATCTGTGATTATCTGAGTTATCTGTGGTTTCAATTTTTCTTTTTTCATTTTTTCCTAGTAATTAACTTATTTTTTGCGAGTTTCACAGCGAGAATCGCGGCGGCTTCCATGCTTTTCGAAGATGCCTTGTTTTTCCAGGCGATATCGAACGCTGTCCCATGGTCGGGCGAAGTCCGTATGAACGGCAGGCCCAGGGTTATATTGACCCCGTCTTCAAAACCAAGCATTTTAACCGGTATAAGGCCCTGGTCATGATACATAGCCAGGACAGCATCATATTTCTTTTTGTTCGCGAAATAAAAAACCGTGTCAGCCGGAAAGGGCCCCGAGCAATCTATGTTCTTTCTTGCGGCCTTAATAATCGCGGGCTTTATGATTTTCTGTTCTTCAGAGCCAAACCTGCCATTTTCCCCGGCGTGAGGATTCAGTGCGCAGACGGCAATCCTCGGTCTCCTGAACCCCATCTTCATCATCCCGTTATTTAAGACCAGTATTTTTCTGTAAATACCGAAAACCGTCAGGCGGCCGGCGACCTCTTTTAAAGGCAAATGGGTCGTAACAAGGGCTGTTCTTATATTTCCCCCGATGAGCATCATGGCAAAGTCTTTAGTTCCTGTCCTGGCGGCAAGGTATTCTGTATGGCCGGGAAAATTATAGCCGGCTTTCTTAATTGATTCCTTGCTTATCGGCGCGGTGACAATCCCTGAGACCTTACGCTCTGCGGCAGACTGCAGCGCGGCATCTATACACTTCATGGCGGAAAGACCGGACAACGAGGAAACGACGCCGGGCTTAATCTTCCCTCTGTGCTTTACCGCAGACACCACGCATATTTTTCTCCCCTCCCCTGTATCCAGATCTCCGGATATTACATGTACTTTTTTCCCTATTAAGGCTCCCGCCTTTTTAATAACCAGAGGGTCTCCGAATATCACAGGGCTGCATACGGAAAGGACTTTTTTTGATAAGGCCGCTTTAACACAAATCTCAGGGCCGATCCCTGAAGGGTCTCCCATTGTAAAAGCAACAATAGGTTTTTTAGACATTATAAAGCACCCAAACTAAAATATTTCTCAAGCGGGGTTATTTGTAAGAGATATAGGCTTTTTCCCTGAGTTCCTTAATGAATTCCGCCTTTTTATCTTTGACTTTATCATAGGTCAACTTGTTTTCTATGGACTGGAAAACCTCGCTCAAAGGGGCTATGCCTTCGGTAATCCTGTCCGTAAGTATAACTACATAAAACTCATCCTCGATAACAAAAGGCTTGCTGAACTCTCCCACCTGGATGGAAAAAGCGTTTTCCTCTATGTCTTTCAGCAGCTGGCCCCTGCTGTAAAAGCCCATATTTTCTTTAACGCTCACAAGGCTATCGCTTTTAAAATTATCCTTTATTTCAGGAAGGGCGGCATTGTTTTCCAGAAGCCCGATTATTTTATTCGCTTTATCCAAAGCCGGATTATCTTCCGAATCTTTTACAACTATTAAATCGAATTTCACCATCTCTTTTACAAAAAAGTTTTCTTTATTCTCGTTGTAATACTTCTCCACATCGGTAGGCGCCACAACCACCCTGGAAGTGACAAAATACCCCACCACCTTCATTATCATTACCTGTTCTTTTATTTCCTGGCGGTATTTTTCAACCGTTATGCCGTCGCCTTCAAGCGCATGGACAAATTCATCTTCGGAAGCGAACCGGGCTTTGACCTCATTTATTTTCCTGTCTATTTCCTCTTTGTCGACTTCCACCTTGTACTTGAGCGCTTCCTGGTATAGAAGCTTATTGTCTATCATCACATCAAGCGCTTCTTTCTGGGCAGACATCAGTTTTTTATTCAATTCCTCGCCCGAATATATGTTCTTATACTGCTCGTACAGCGGTTTTATCAGCCTGTTTATATCGCTCGATGTAATGACATCATCATTGACTATCGCTATTATTTTATCGAATACAAAGGCCCGGGCGTCAACGGGAAAAACAAGGCATGTCATCCCGATGATGCAGGTACAGGCAAAATTGAAGATTTTACTGCTCGTCATTGGTCTCTATCTTAACTTCCTCTATGGCGCCTTCATTTATCTGTATATCAGCTTTGGATTTAACTTCCTCAAGCCATTTTTGCAAAGCATCGTTCTTCTTTTTCTGAAGCAGAACCTGCTTGATCCTGTCCTTGTTCTCGTCAAAACCGATTTTCTCGCTGGGGGTTTTCTCGGTGACCATTATTATATGGTACCCGAACCTTGTTTCAACTACCCGGGAAACTTCGCCCACTTCGAGGTCAAACGCGGCATCTTCAAACTCGGGAACCATCTGTCCTCGGGCAAAAAACCCCAGGTCTCCTCCTCTTTTTGAAGAAGGGCAATCCGACATTTCTTCGGCCAGGGCTTCAAATTTTTCACCGTTCTTTATTCTGGCAAGAACATCTTCGGCAGCCTTTTTCGCCTTATCCTTAACCTCTTCATCAGCATTTTCGGGAACCTGGATAAGTATATGAGAAGCTTTTACCCTTTCCGGAACCACAAATTCTTCGCTGTGCTCATCATAATATTTTCTGACTTCCTCATCGGTCAGGTTGATTTTATCAAGGACTTCTCTCTCAATAAATATCTGCGACGCCATTGATTTCTTTATATCATTGAGCCTGGACAGCATTTCTTCGTCTTTATCAATGCCCTTCTCAAGCGCCATATCGTATATCAGGCTGTTTATTATCATCGAATCCAGCACCTGCTTTTTAACGCTCTCATCATCGTACGCGGAAGGCATAACAGAAATCTTCATCTTATTTTTGAAGTCATCAGCCGTTATTTCATGCCCGTTCACCGTAGCCACCACATCCTTGCCGGCGGCGGCACAGGCCGAAATCTGCAGAAACATAAAGCATATAACAAAAAAACACTTCGCGGTTCTCATTAAAATCCTCCAGTTTAGAGCTTGTTTAAAGCACTCGATCCAATACTTAACAAGAAAGAGAGTTTATCATTTACTTATATACCCTGCAACAAGTTTTTAACCGTCGAAATCAGCTTCTCGGGGTTATTGATATCACATCCGATATCCGCTAAATTATAATGAAGTCTTCTGCCTTTTTTCCTTATGACCAGTCTATTACCCGTGACCTCAATGGAGCTTACCCCGGCAGAACAAGCCGAAAACCTCAGTTTGGCAACCAGCAACATCAGGCTCACCGGCCTTGGAACAGGCCCGAACCTGTCTTCCATATCACGGGCTATGGTATCTATCTCTTTTTCCCAGGCGGCAGAAGCTATCATAATATAGATTTTAGTCCTTTCTGTCTCATCTTCTACATATGCTTCGGGAATCCGCAAATATAAGGCCAGATCTATGTGCGCGGCCGGGACCTCGCGGACCTTTTTGCCTCTAAGCTCCGCCACAGCCTGCCGGAGCAGCTTACAGTATAAATCGAATCCGATCAAGCTGACATGCCCGTGCTGTTCCTTTCCTATAATATTGCCCGCGCCCCTTATTTCCAGGTCTTTCAGGGCAACCTTAAATCCGGAACCGAGAGATGAGAATTTTTTCATCGCATAAAGACGTTTTTTTACATCGGATGTCATAGACGCATCGGATAATGTTAAAAGGTAAGCGTACGCCCTGCGCTTAAATCTTCCCACCCTGCCCCTCAGCTGGTAGAGGTCCGCAAGACCGAACATATCCGCGCGCTCTATGATTATGGTATTGGCGTTGGGGATATCTATTCCGGACTCTATAATTGTCGTCGAAACCAGAACATCGATTTTACCGGAAACAAAATCGCTCATTATGGATTCGAGCTCATGTTCATGCATCTGCCCGTGGGCGTAAGCAAACCTGGCCTGAGGGACGGCTTCCGCCAGCTCGGAACACGCCTTCCCGATTGAATCAACTCTGTTATGTATGTAAAAAATCTGCCCTTCCCGGCCGATTTCCCGAAGTATGGCTTCCTTTATGACGGCCTTATCGTATATCCCGACATATGTTTCGACCGGAAGCCTGTCCTCGGGGGGAGTGGTAATCGTGCTTATATCCCTAGCTCCCGCAAGCGACATATAAAGCGTTCTGGGAATAGGTGTAGCGCTCATAGCAAGGACATCCACTGTTAAACGGAATCTTTTCAGCTTTTCCTTATGAAGAACCCCGAATCTCTGTTCCTCATCGATAACGACAAGGCCCAGGTCTTTAAATTCCACATCATCCTGGAGAATCCTGTGCGTGCCGATTATAATATCGACTTTACCATTTTTTAGACGTCCGATAATGTCATTCTGTTCAGAAGCCGTTTTAAACCTGGAAAGCATTTCGATACAGACCGGATAATCGGCCATCCTTTCGGAAAAAGTGTCATAATGCTGTTTTGCGAGAATGGTTGTAGGCACAAGCACGGCAACCTGCTTCGCATCCATTACTGATTTGAACGCCGCCCTCATAGCGACTTCCGTTTTCCCATAGCCGACATCACCGCATATCAGCCTGTCCATGGTCCTGCGGGATTCCATATCATTTTTAATATCTACCAAAGAAGAGTTCTGGTCGGGAGTCTCTTCGTAAATAAAAGAAGCCTCGAATTCCTTTTGCCAGATGCTGTCTTCCGAAAAGCTGAAACCGGCGGCGGAGTTTCTCGCGGCCTGTGTCTTAAGCAGTTCGGATGAATAATCCATTATGGCTTTCTGGGCTTTCGCTTTTTTATAAAGCCATTTCCTGCTGCCCAACCTGTCAAGAGCAGGTTTCCTGTCTTTCAAACCTATATAACGCTGTATCAGGTTGAATTTGCTTAAAGGGACATATAATTTCGAGTTATCCGCATATTCTATAAGAGCCATTTCCGATATCATGCCGTCTTTTTCCATCCCGGTAAGTCCAAGGTACCTGCCGATGCCGTGGTCTATATGGACAACATAATCTCCCGTTTTAAGCTCTGAAATTTCCATAGGCGCGATAGAGCCGTAAAACTTCCTTCTCGGCCTCTGTATCTTGTATCTCCCCAGTATTTCCTGGTCGGTGAGCATGTAAACCTCAGCATCATCAACAGAAAACCCTCCTCTCAGCCTGCCGATTGAAAAATCAATCTTGCCGACCGGCACTTTTTCTTCGCGCAGAATTTCGGCCAGGCGTTCGATTTCGCCCGTGTTGTTCCCGAATATGAATATCTTTTTCCGTTCACTTATCGTTCTCTTCAGGTCGCTGACAGCGCTCCCGAACACATTTTTTAAGGCCGCATGGTCCGTTCCCGGGCGAAAATATTCTATCCTGCTTATCCGGAAATTGATTTCCCTGAACTGCCTGAATTTGCCGGCGGCGCCTTCATCCAAAATGATCTTCTGTCTTTCGGAACCGAACAGGTATTCTATTTTTTCGAATTCTTCCGGCCCCTTGTGCGCCAGCATTGCCCTGTTCTTTTCCGCCTTGCGCGCCAGCTCTTCGGGATCATCGAGGACTAAAACCGCGTCCGGAGGGAAATACTCCGTCGCGCGGCATATTTTGCCGGGAGCCATCATCAGCGTCTCGTCCGCAGGCGCTATCGAGACAGCATCTTTCTTCTCAAACGACCTCTGGTTCGAAGCGTCAAACAGCCTGACAGAACTTACCGTGTCGCCGTCAAAATCAATGCGAACGGGATAATCGGAATTTGAAGGGAAAACATCGATAATGCCTCCTCTGACACAAAATTCGCCTTTGAAAGAAACCTGTTTTACCCTCTCGTAGCCGATGTCGGATAATCTTGACTGCGTATTTACAAAATTCAGATACTCACCGGATTTCGCTCCTATAACAGATTCAAAGAGATGCCAGGGGGCCGGAACTTTATGCTGGAGCGCATCCACTGTCGTGACTATCAGCGCCGGAACTCCCTTCCCTGTAATGCGAATCAGCGCGGACATTCTTTCCCCGACAAGGTCTATGTGCGGGTGGACATGTTCCCCCGGCAGGATTTCCCACGCAGGCAGGTAAATGACATTTTCCCCGCCCAGGAAAGTTTCTATTTCGCTTATGACAGCTTCGGCTTCATGATTCCCGGAAACACACAGGACAAGATCCCTGGAAAGATATTTGAAAAGATACGAGAGGACATACCCTTTCGCTTCCTGAGGTATCCCCCGGCCAATACAATTTTTGCCTTCCCGTACTGTATCTGTTAATTGGCGGAATAAATCGGACTTTTCCGAAAAAACAAGGGCTTCCCAGGGATTACAGAGATTTAATGTATTTTTCGATCCGCTCAAGACCTTTCTTGATAACTTCCATCGATGTGGCGTAAGACAACCTTATGTGCGTGTCCCAGCCGAAAGCAACTCCCGGGACAACAGCTACATGAGCTTTTTCAAGCAAACTGGCAGCAAAATCAGCGGATTTCATCCCCAATTTGGATATATTGGGGAATACATAAAAGGCGCCGCCGGGCCTGACACAGGAAACCCCGGGAATTTCACTTAATTTACCGAGCATATAATCCCTTCTGTCCCTGAATGATTTGACCATTCCGCCTACAAATTCCCTGTCTCCTTTTAAGGCGGCGTATGCCGCTTTCTGGGCAATGGACGCAGGATTCGAAGTGCTGTGGCTCTGGTAACTTGATATTGCGGAGGCTATCGGCTTCGGCGCAGCCATATAACCGATTCTCCAGCCGGTCATGGAAAAACTTTTCGAAACGCCGTTAACAACAATCGCCAGATCTTTCAGTTCGGGGCATATCTTCAGGATGCTTTCCGACTCGCCTTCATAAACTATCTTATTGTATATCTCATCCGATATTACAAATATGTTGTTTTCCACGGCAAACTCGGCTATATCCTTAAGTATTTTCCTGCCCAGGATGCATCCTGTAGGGTTATTCGGAGAGTTTATTATGATAGCTTTTGTTCTCGGCGTGATTTTTTTGACAAGGTTTTTCATTTTAAGCTGAAAACCGTCCGATTCATCACAAAGCACAAATACTGGTACGCCGCCGGCCATCTTAACCATTTCGGGGTAACTCAGCCAGTAAGGGGAAGGAATTATCACTTCATCCTTCTCGTTCAGTATAACCTGCAGGATATTAAAAAGAGAATGCTTGGCGCCGCAGGAAACCACTATCTGGGAGGAGTCATAGTCTATGGTGGTGTCTGTTTTGAATTCCTCCGCGACTGCTTTCCTCAATTCAGGTGTGCCAGCCGCAGGGGTATATTTCGTAAAACCTTCGTCAATCGCTTTTTTCGCCGCCTGTTTTATGTTTTCCGGGGTGTCAAAATCCGGTTCTCCCGCCCCGAAACCCAGGACATCTATACCTTTCGCCTTCATTTCTTTCGCTTTGCCGGTTATTTCAAGAGTGATTGAAGGCGCTATGTTCTGTACGCGGTGGCTCAGCGAAATCTTATTTCTTTTTCTTTCCATAAAAATCTCTGACTATCTGGTCTATATCATCCCTGTCTATATCTATTATTCTCATCTCTCTCTCGGCATTTAACGGGGAATCAGAAGCGTGAGCGGTGTTTTCCATCACATTCTGGCCGAATTCGCGTCTTACGGTCGCCCATTCGGCTTTTGTCGGGTCGGTCGAGCCAAGCTGATTTCTTATTTTCTGAACGGCATCCTTCCCCTGATATACGAGCGCCAGGCATTTGACTTTACCCTTCCGGTCCTTATTATGCAGTATCTCAGGGTTCCTTCTGTCTATCCCGGTCATAAAATAAATAATATTATTGAACTCATTCTCGGCATTGATATTGCTGATTTCTTCCGTAACATTATCAAGGCATGTATCCGGCGCTTTGAAGCCGAATTCCGCCTCTATGGCTTTTTTGATGCGTTCCTTGATTCTCGACTGCAGTTTTTCCGCCAGAACCTTCCTGACAGGCCCGTAAAATTCCTCCGCTTCCTTCAAGCTGAGGGTAACAAGTTTTGCGCCGATGATATACAATCCTGTCCTTGAAAAAAGATCTATGATGTTGCCTGCCTTATGGCTTGGCCCCCTGAAATTATCAGGTTTTATAAGAACCAGGGTCTTCTGGACATCCTTCCTGTTCTTGTATTTTATAGCCTTTTCAAGGAGACCGCCGGTTTCCCTTGAATATTTTGCCCATATTTTCAGCCTTTTTTTCGCGCTTTTACCATCAGGGGGGACAAGAACGGCGGGCTCAAAATAAGTGATATTTCCTTTCGCGTCTTTTATGTAATCGCCATAGGTGTCGCGTATCGTTTCGCCGGAAATCGATTTATGCACCAGCGGCCCCACGACCTTTCTTATCTTATTAACGGCATTTTCACCCTTAAAAAGCAGGAACATCACCCTGTTATGCATTTTAGAATTGGGATGCTTTATGTAATTGTTCCGGAGATAATTGACTATATGAGACCCGATCTTGGTACTGCTTTTGGAATCATCCATTATAACCTTGCAGAACTCATTGACCATTTCTTCACTCGGCGCAAACATCCTGCAGGCCACCAGCTCAAGATTGCTTCTCCCAAGCAACCTCGCGATTACTCCGCCGGTCCTTGATTTCATAAGTGTGTAGGGATTTATTAAAACGTATGCAAGTTCCTGTGCCATAGATAATTCCTCAAATACATCACAGTACTAAAAGACCTTCCGGAGCCGCACCTCATGCTTTGTAAATAAGGGCACAGCTCCGGAATTGTTTTTTAACTCAAAATACTTATTTCTTCTTTCCGAGAATCTTGAACATTCCCGTTCCGCAATCAGGGCATTTGCCCTTTATTGCCTGACGTCCGTTCGCCATTGTAATTTCGCTTGAGTTAACCATCTGTTTCTTTGCTTTGCATTTAACACAATAACCTTCAGCCATTTTCCCCTCCTCCTGAAAAAAGTTTAGATGACAGTCCTCCCAAAAATTTCAATGAAATTATCACTCATTATATTACTGTGTCAATAAAAATAAAACTAAATAATTCAAATCCATCAATATTTTCTTTCTCTTATTGCTTGACTATATCACCCTAAAATGTTATTTGTTAATTTAGAATATTTAATTAACCTTAAAGATACTGAAAATTTCTCAATGACAAGATTGAGATTTATTTTGATTTTTTGTTTTCTCACCCTATGGGCCGCTCCTTCTGATGCCGATGTCGTCCATCTTAAAAACGGCGGCAGACAGATGGGTATCATTGTCGATAAATATGCCGACCGTATAGTCCTGTCCATTCCCGAAGGCGAAATTGAAATAATGATGGACCAGGTCAAAAATATCATATATGACGACCCCGAGAACAATTATATGATGCTCGCTTCGAAGTATGAGGAGCGGAAGGATTACGAAAAAGCCGTTACTTATTATAATATGGCGCTTGAGTTAAAACCCGACCTCCGGGAAGCGAACGACGCAATAAACAGAATAAATGATATCGTCGACAAAAAAAGAAAAAGAAAAGAAGAGCTTCTTGCCAAATTAAGGGAAAAGAAGGAACAGCTCCTCAAGATGAGGGAGGAACAGGAAACAATTCTCAGGAATAACGTCGGTTTTAATATCGAAAAAGAAGGCGACGATTTCAGGATAACCGATGTAATACCCGAATCCGAAGCCGCAAAAACAGGCATACAGGATGGCGATTACATCGTCGGCGTATGGGATAAAGCCACCAAATATATGCCGCGGGAGGAAGTCATCAAGCTCCTCTCCGGTTCCGAAGGTTCAAAGATAAATATAACCGTGCAAAAGGAGATCAAGCCCCAGAGCGAAGAAATCAACTGGGGAACAAGGTCTTTCAAAGGCATAGGAGCATCCTTAAGCATGGAGACCGAGGGGCTTACGGTCATCAGTGTCATGCCCGATAAACCGGCCGACCTGGCCGGGCTCAAGCCCCTGGACCTCATAATATCCATTAACCAGGAGCCGACAAGATACATGCCGATGGAGGAAGCCATAAAAAATATTTCCAATTCCCAGGGACAGACGATAGATTTGATTATCCACAGGAGGGTTGAGTTGACAAGAGGACCTGACCTTTCCGGCGAAAACGACAGTTCTTCTTTAAATAAAGAGAAAACCGGCGAAGAGCCTTCTCTTTGATATTTTGTTAATGAAAGGAGCCGAAGATGGTTAAAATCAGAAAGATGAGAACCAACTATATTGTTAAGGGCAGACTTCAGGGGAAATATATATTCATAACATTGCTGATTATGGTTATCGCATCAGTTCTCACGGGCGCCGTTATCTGGAAAACCGGAATGCCTCTCGTGCAGGAACCTCTCCAGAAAGTCTATCCCCAGTACCGGCTTGTCCCCATACTGTCCGCAATAAAGAAAAGTGTTATTTCAAGCCTTGCCGCCATCTCGCCCCTGATAATAATTATCAGTATTTTCCTGTCCCACAAGATTGCGGGCCCCATATACAGGCTGGAGACTGATATTGAAGAAATATCAAAGGGAAACCTGAAAAAAAGAGTCCGCCTGAGAAAAGGCGACGAATTAAAGACCATAGCTAACCATATAAATAACCTGGCATCGGCCCTGGACAGGAACATCGGCGAATCCAAGTTTACAGCAAAAGAGATCTCGATGAACCTTTCAAGCCTCAAAGAGAATATTCAGATAGACGAAAAAATAAGGCCTATAGTCGATGAACTGCAGAAAAATATATCCGAATTGAACGAAATACTCAATAAATTCAAGACTACGTCCTGACAGAATACATCACTTAGGATCTATCGCATCCCTTATGCCTTCCCCTACCAGGTTGAAGGCTGTAACTGTTATAAAAATCGCTATCCCCGGGAATAATACCAGCCACCATGAGAGGTACTGTTTCGCCTGTGCAAGTATTTCGCCCCACGAAGGCGTGGGAGGCTGAACGCCGAAACCGAGAAAGCTCAGACTTGACTCAACCAATATCGCGCCGGCTACGCCGAATGTGGCGGAAACAAGGACAGGACCTATGGCATTGGGCAATATATGCCTGAAAATTATCCGCGCGGAAGAAACGCCTGTGCTCCTGGCTGACTGTACATAGTCAATGCTCTTTATCTTCAATATCTCTCCTCTTACAAGCCTTGCTACGCCGGGCCACCCCGTCAGCCCGATGACTATCATTATGTTATAAATACTCGACGGGAGATATGCTATTATCGTTATGATAAGGAAAAATGCGGGAAAACAAATCACTATCTCTATGATGCGGGAAATCAGGGAATCGGCAAACCTGCCGAAATAACCCGCAAAAGAACCCAGCAGAACCCCTATAAGCACATAGATGGACACCGCGACAAATCCCACGGATAAGGATATCCTGCTGCCGTAGATAAGCCGGCTGGCGATATCCCTCCCCCTGTCATCCGTGCCGAATATATGTTTTACGGAAGGCGGTTCAAGCACCTCATCAAGATTATACTCCGTGGGGCTGAAACAAACCGGCGGGTTCAGCCTGAAGGCATATTCTTCTTTTCCGGATAGCATCTTCCTGTCCAGGAAAGGGAACACAAACTCCCCGGAAGATTTTCTGGCGAGTATGGGCGCGTCATTGGCTATGAGGGGGGCTATGACTGCAATCAAAGTTATCCCCGCAACCAGGAACAATCCTGAGGCGGCCAGCCTGTTTTTCCTGAATCTCAGCCAGATATTAGATAAATATCCTCTCTTCATTCGTATGAAATCCTCGGGTCAACCACAGCGTAAAGAATATCCGATATCAGAAAACCGACAAGCGTGAGCAATGCTGCGATCGAGGCTATGCCCATTATTGTCGGATAATCCCGGGCCAGTATCGATTCAAAACCCAGCTTGCCCATTCCGGGAATTGAAAATATCGATTCGATGATAACGCTTCCCCCGAGCATTGCGGGCAAAAGGCCTCCGAGCAATGTCACAATCGGTATTAGAGAATTCCTCAGCGCATGCTTGAATATCACTGTCTTTTCCGACAACCCTTTTGCGCGCGCTGTAAGTATATAATCCTGCTTTATGACATCAAGCATCCCGACTTTTGCATACCTCGACAGGACAGCGAGGCCGCCGTATGAAAGGCACAATACGGGAAGGCACAGGTGCCATAACCGGTCGATGATAAACTTAAGGAATCCCGCTTTTTCTATACCGTATGAGTTCAGGCCGTAAATCGGGAAAATATTCAGGTAATCCCCGCCGCCCAGAAAAGTTATAAGAAGTATGGCAACCCAGAAATTGGGCAGCGAGTAAAGTATAAAAATAAAAAGGGTCAGCAATTTGTCCGGCAGGGAATTATGCTCTACCGAAGAAAAGACTCCTATCGGTATCGATATCAGATAAACTACAAGGATTGAAATAATATTTATCTGCAGGGTAACGGGGATCCTTTCGGAAATCTTTTCCATTACAGGCCTGTTGTCTTTATAGGAATTGCCGAAATCGAAGGAAATGCTTCTTTTGAACCATCTTATATACTGGACAGGAAGGGGCTTGTCCAGGCCGTAAAGCTGTTTTGTCTGTTCTATTATTTCCTTGTTTACCGCATTGTCCTTCAGCGACTCCCCTATGCCGAGCTTCTGCGAAACAGGGCTGCCGGGGGCTAACTGTATGATAATGAATGTCACAAGCGTGATACCGACATAAGTCGGTATTATCAATAACAGCCGCCTCAAAATATAGTCTCTCATTTACCTCTTACTCCGAATAAAGCTGCATGCTTCCGGGAACATACCATTCAATTATCCTGAATCCCATGGGATAAACTTTCACGTTCATAAACCTTTTATTCAGCGCCACTAGGGAATTGCTGCAAAACAGGAACGTGTAGGGCTGTATATCACTCAGAAGCCTGTGGAACTCATGGCAGTACTCCACTCTCTGCTTCTTATCCAGCGTTTCTCTTATAGCTTCTATAAGGGAATCAGCCCTGTCGTTTTTAAAACCGATGAAATTCGACCCCTTATCGGCCTGTGAAGAATGCCAGACCTGGTAAGGATCCGATTCTACCGGCATCTGCCACGCAAGAGTCACAGCATCGAAATTCCTCTCATTAAGATTCTGCAAAAAAACAGCCCATTCGAGGTTTTTTATCTCCACGATAATGCCTTCATTTGCGAAATCTTCCTTGATAATTGTGGCCAGCTTCGACGAAAAATCCGTGCCTGCCGGGATTAAAAACTCAAATTCGAATTTTTTTCCGTTCTTGTCCATAATGCCGTCACCGTCAGTATCTTTCCAGCCGGCTTCCTCCAAAAGCTGCCTCGCTTGTTGCGGAGAATACCCCAGAGGCTGGACAGTTTTATCATACTCATCGCTGTTGACATAGAAAGGCCCGGTGACTATAACCCCTAATCCGTAGCGGAGTTTATCCAGTATCTTTTTCCGGTCGATAAGGTGCGTCATCGCCTTCCTCACCCTTGCGTCGGAAAAAGGCTCTTTCTGCAGGTTCCATGCTATAAAAGAATAATTGGGCAGGAAATATTTATGCTTATCATACCTGCGCAGGAACTTTTCTGCGCCCGTCTGTTTTTCCCATTGCAGAGGCTGGAGAGACATCATATCTATCTCCCCTTTTTTCAGCAGCTGGAGAGCTACCGTTTCATCGGTGATAATCTTAAAAATTATTTTATCTAGAAGAGGTTTTGGGCCCCGGTAATTCTCGTTTTTTTTAATAACTATCTCGCCGCCTGTTTTCCATTCATCGAAAGAATATGGCCCGTTACCTACGGGACGGCGGTTCAGCGCGGAATTGTTGAAATCGCCGGAATTATAAATATGCTCGGGAAGTATGGGCATAGTGCCGCAAATCTCAAGCGCCCTGAAATATTTTCTAATATATTTGAACTTGACGGTATAGGGGTCGATGACCTCCACCGACCGGATGTCGTTATAATAATTCCTGAGATGAGGCGCGTTTACGGCCGGATCTTTTATCATATTAAAAGAGAACAGGACATCTTTTGCCGTCATTTCCGACCCGTCATTCCATTTTATCCCTTTCTTCAGGAAAAAAGTGTATTCCATGCCGTCAGGGGATATATCCCACTTTTCCGCGCACAACGGCCTGAATTCAAGCGTCTGAGGGTCTCTTTCAATCAAAGAATCGTATATCAGGCTCTCTATATCACTGGAATAAACATCCGTGCTTAAAATCGGATTTAACATGCCGGGCTCGGCGCCAAGCAGCCTTACAAGAGCATCTCCCGAAGCAGGTTTCTCGTCGAGCTCGATATATCCGGTGCGGGGCCGGTCCCCCGAACATGATAAACCGAAAAAGATAAGAACCGGAATTAATGATAAGATTATCTTCTGTGGCATGCTACCCTGTGGCCCTTTCTCACTTCTCTTAATTCGGGGGTTTCCTTCCTGCACTTCTCAATGCATTCCGCGCACCTTGTGTGGAACGGGCAGCCTGCCGGAGGATTCAAGGGGGAAGGCACATCGCCCTGAAGGAAAATCTTCTTCGATTTGGTTTTCTTATCTATAACCGGTATGGCATCTATAAGCGCAAGGGTATAAGGATGAAGGGGTTCGCTGTAAAGCACAGGGGCGAGCGCATATTCAACTAATCTTCCCATATACATAACAGCAACCTCGTCGCTGATATATTCCACGACCTTAAGGTCGTGGGAAATAAACAGATAGGACATATCAAATTCATTTTTTAAATCCACCAGAAGATTGATTATCTGAGCCTGGATAGACACATCCAGGGCTGAAATAGGTTCATCGCATACAATGAGCTCCGGATTCAGCGCCATTGACCTGGCAATACCTATCCTCTGGCGCTGTCCCCCGCTGAACTCATGGGGATACCTGTCGGCATGTTCTTCGGATAAACCGACTTTATTCAATATGTTTTCTACAAGCTTCCTTTTCTCGGCGTTACTCTTAACAATATTGTGTATAACGGGACCTTCTCCCACAATATCCAGAACTGTCATTCTCGGGTTCAGCGAAGAATACGGGTCCTGGAAAATATACTGTATCCTTTTCCTCAGCGGCCTCATCCGCTTACGTGACATAGAGGTAATATCGATATTGTCAAAAATAATTTTTCCCTCGCTCGGTTCATATAACTTTATTATTGTCCTCCCGAGTGTTGTTTTCCCGCATCCTGATTCTCCGACCAGCCCGACGACTTTGCCTTTATTGATCGCCAGGCTGACAGAATCAACCGCCTTCACATAACCGGCAACCCTGGAAAAAATCCCTTTTTTCACTGGAAAATATTTTTTCAGGTTTTCTACCTTTAAAATTTCTTTCATCTGATTTTCCTCGGTGGGACAGGATTAAAACAGGCAGCGCATCCGCCGCCGTCCAAATCAAAGAGGCCGGGCTCTTCAGCCAGGCATTTCTCCACAACCCGCGGACACCTGGGGTGGAATTTACAGCCCTTAAGGTGTTTCAGGGGACTCGGCACCTGTCCGGGAATAACACTGAGTTTTTCTTTATTGCGGCCGAGTTTAGGGAGAGAATCAAGCAGCCCTCTCGTATACGGATGGGCCGGGGTTGAGATTACGCTTCCGACAGGGCCTTTCTCCACTATTTTCCCGGAGTACATCACATGGATTCGGTCCGCGATATCCGAAACGATCCCAAGGTCATGTGTTATAAAAAGCACACCCATGGAAAAATCCTTCTTTAAAGAACAAATAAGCTCAAGTATCTGCGCCTGGATAGTCACGTCAAGGGCAGTGGTGGGTTCATCGGCAATCAATATGGACGGCCCGCATGCGAGCGCCATCGCTATCATGACCCTCTGCTGCATCCCGCCGGACAACTGGTGGGGGTAAGAGTCAAAAATCCTTCCCGGATCAGGAATCCTGACTTTCTCAAACATACGGACAGTCGAATCCCTTGCTTTCTTCCTGTCAAAAGAGCAGTGGATCGCAAAAACCTCCGCAACCTGGTTGCCTACGGTAAAAACCGGGTTCAACGAAGTCATGGGCTCCTGGAATACCATGGAGATTTCCCTGCCGCGTATTTTCCTTATGTCTTTCTCTTTCAGCTTCAGCAGGTCTTTTCCGTTATAGATGATTTCACCGCCTGCAACCGCCCCCGGGGCGGGCACCAGGTTCAGTATAGATAAAGAAGTCACGCTTTTCCCGCAGCCGGATTCCCCTACGATAGAAAGTATTTCGCCCTTCTGAATATCAAAACTGACATCATCGACGGCCTTTACAATGCCTTCGGAAGTATAGAAATAAGTTTTAAGATTTTTTACAGAAAGCAGAGACATGCGCATTCAACCTTTCTTAAAACCGCTTATTGAACTATTGTATTTCAATGAGATTTTTTTACAATAAAAAAGCGCCGTTTAAATAAACGGCGCTTAAGATGACTGGCCTGATTACTCGCCCTGGCTGTCCTGCTGCAGCGGAACCTCGTTTGCGGTCTTTGCGGCCTCAGCCTCTATTTTCGAGGCAAATGTCCCGCTTCTCTTTGAACTCATAACCGCAAGGGAAACACTTATAAGCATCCACAAAATCGCCACTATAGTCGTAAATTTGGTCAATATATCTCCCGCCCTGGAGCCGAAAATAGTCTGAGTTCCGCCTCCCGCGCCGAAAAGCCCCGCCAGCCCCTGCCCTTTCCCGGCCTGCAGCAAGACAATAATAACCAACGCTATACACAACAAAACATGTACAGATAACAGAAAAGTAAACATATTTATCCCTCTCGGTATTTGACTAATTTTTCGAATGAATCGACTTTCAGGCTTGCTCCGCCTACAAGCCCGCCGTCAATATCTTTCTGAGACATCAGGTTTTTGATATTATCGGGTTTTATGCTTCCTCCATACTGAATACGGACCGATTCCGCGACTCCGCCGCCGAATAAATCGGCTAAAAGTTCTCTTATATAAGCATGGACTTCCTGCGCCTGCTCCGGCGTCGCGGTTTTACCGGTCCCGATAGCCCAGACCGGCTCATATGCAATAACCACTTCCGACATCTCTTCCTTTTTCAATCCGTGGAGAGACCCCTGAATATGGTCTTTGACTATATCTTTTGTTATGCCCTTTTCGCGTTCTTCAAGTTTTTCGCCGACGCAAACGATAGGAGTTAAACCTGCATTTAAAACTGCTTTGAGTTTCTTGTTGACCGTGTTATTGGTATCTCCGAACATCGCCCTTCTTTCGGAATGCCCCAGGATAACATACGAACATCCGGCTTCTTTTACCATCAAAGGGGAAATTTCTCCAGTAAAAGCGCCCTCTTCTTCCCAATACGCATCCTGAGCGCCGACTCTGATATTCGAACCTCTAAGGACATCCGCCACTTTCGAAACGGCTGTGAAAGGCGGGCAGACAATAATATCGACATCGGATATTCCGCCGACTTTTTCTTTAAGTTCCGAAACAAATTTAACAGCTTCGGAGACAGTTTTGTTTAGCTTCCAGTTTCCGGCTATAATAGGCTTACGCATGCTGCTAATCTCCCATAAGTTTTTTATCTAATCATGATACACAGTTCAATAGTTTAATGGTTCAGCAGTAAAAAAAACAAAAACTTTAAAAAACTTTTTTAACCACAGATGTTCACAGATACACACAGATGAAAAAAGCAAAAAACATATAATAGTTTAAAAATAAAAAACACAACTCTTAATTTTTTCTTTTGTATATAACAGTCTTTATCTGTGATTATCCCCGCCTGCGGCGGGTAAATGCGCTATCCTTGCCCGCCAACGCTTTGTGGCGAGTGTGGTTCCAATTATTTTCTTATCTTCTTTTTCTCAGTCTTAACCTCAACCTTTTTTCTCCAACTACCGAACTGCTCAACTATTTTATTTACTGTTAAACTAATTTTTATCCGTCAGCGCAGCTATACCCGGCAACTCTTTTCCCTCGAGATATTCAAGCGACGCCCCGCCGCCCGTAGATATATGTGTAATCTTGCCGCTTACGCCGCTTTTATTCACAGCGGAGACAGAATCTCCTCCTCCGACAATGGATATCGCATCCGATTCAGATAAAGCCCTGGCGATCGCCATCGTTCCTTCGGAGAAAGGTTTCATTTCAAAAACACCCATAGGTCCGTTCCATATGATGGTTTTCGCTTCCTTGATTTTCGCGGAATACAAATCTATTGTCTCGGGCCCTATATCAAGCCCCATCCAGCCGTCTTCTATCTCATCTTCCCCGACCACTTTGACTTTAGCGTCTTCGCCGAACTTATCGCCTATCACATGGTCAACCGGCAGAAGTATGCTGACGTTCCTGGCATGCGCCTTTTTCAATATCTCGGAAACAAGGTTCGGGACATCAATCTTATTCCCTTTCTTATCTTCTATGATCTCCTCGACTTTGGAGCTTCCCACGGATATACCTTTGACTTTCAGAAAAGTATAAGCCATAGCTCCGCCGATCAGTATGGAATCAACTCTTTCTATGAGGTTTTTAATTACTTTGATTTTATCCGATACCTTTGCCCCTCCCATAATGGCTATAAAGGGCCGTTTCGGGTTTTCGACAGCCTGCCCGAGATAATCGATTTCCTTCTTAAGCAGATACCCGGCAGCGCATTCTTTTATGTGTTTCGTCACGCCCACCATGGAAGCATGGGCCCTGTGAGCGGTCCCGAAAGCGTCATCTATGTATATATCGCCAAGCGAAGCAAGCTCTTTGGCAAAAGAATCATCGCCTTTTTCCTCGCCCGGGTAAAACCTCAGGTTCTCAAGCAGAAGGATGTCTCCCTCCTTCAACTGTCCGACCATCATCTGGACTCTGTTGCCGATACAATCGTTGGCAAAATCAACTTTTTTATTCAGGAGCTCTGAAAGCCTCTTTGCGACAGGTTCAAGGCTGTATTTAGGGTTCCTCTGCCCCTTGGGCCTTCCGAGATGAGACATAAGAATAGACTTGCCGCCGTTTTCCATAACATATCTTATGGTCGGCAAAGCAGCCCGGATTCTCGTGTCATCGGTGATATTCCCGTTATCGTCAAGAGGAACATTAAAATCAACTCTTATAAGAACCTTTTTACCTTTAACATCCAGGTCTTCAATAAAAAGTTTGGCCATAACAAAATTCCTTCTGTAATTACTTGGACATCTTTTTCAGCAAATCAACGCATCTATTTGAATAACCCCACTCATTATCATACCAGGAGACAACTTTGACCATATTGCCGTTCATGACCATTGTAGACTGGGCATCAAAGACAGATGAAGCGGGATTCCCGACTATATCCACCGACACAATAGGGTCTTCTTCATATTCGAGAATGCCCTTCAGCTCGCTTCCCGCAGCTTTTTTAACAGCGGCGTTAACTTCTTCTATCGTAACTTCCTTTGCTAATTCCACAGTGAGGTCAACAACCGAACCATCCGTAACGGGGACCCTCATAGCAAATCCGTCGAGCTTCCCGTTAAGGTCCGGAAGCACTTTGCCCACGGCTCTCGCCGCGCCTGTTGTCGTCGGTATTATGCTCGAAGCTGCCGCGCGGGCTCTTCTCAGGTCCTTATGGGGCAGGTCCAGTATCCTCTGGTCATTCGTATAAGCATGCACGGTCGTCATAAGCCCTCTCTTGATGCCGAATGCCTCGTGAAGCACTTTAGCAACGGGAGCAAGACAGTTTGTGGTGCAGGAAGCGTTTGAAACGAAAATCTGGCCCGATTTAAGGTCTTTATCGTTCACTCCCATTACAACTAATTTAACCTTCCCTTCCGGGTCTTTCTTGGGAGGTACGGTCAGCAATACTTTTTTAGCGCCGCCCGCGATATGTTTCTGCAGGTCTTCCGCGCTCGTAAAAACACCCGTTGACTCCAGCACAATGTCGACTTTCATATCCTTCCAAGGAAGCTGGGCAGGATCTTTCACTTTCAACACTTTTGTCTCCTTGCCGTCCACAATAAGGGCATCCTCTTTCACCTGGATACTTCCTTTATATTTACCGTGAACCGAGTCGTATTTAAGCAAATGGCCGAGTGTTTTAGAATCGGTTAAATCGTTGATAGCGACAACTTCAAAATCTTTTTCAGCCTTAAGAAGCCTGAATACCTGTCTTCCTATGCGGCCAAACCCGTTAATAGCTACTTTTACAGCCATGGAACCCTCCTTAATTTAATATTTATGGTTTACCTAAGGTTCAAAGTTTCACTATTTTATCTATTCCTCTAAGTATGTCAAGGGGAAAAAGGTATTTTTAAGCTAACCTACCGGGATCCGAAAATAGACTCAACCGATTGCCGAAGCGCTTCCATCTGCAGAGACTCAAGGTATTTTTCCTTAGCGTAAAATATTATACAGTTATCTTCTTTCCTTATAAGGACGTCTTCCGTATCCCATATATAAGCCGGCTTCAGGGTGCCTTCGACCCTGGGTTCTCCGAACATGCTGCTGAGGCTCTCAATAATAATCTTAAAAACATCGCAGGCATAATATTTATCCAATTCATAAAACTTTATGCTTATTGATGTTATGACGTAATTATCATACTTTTTAAGTTTAGTCGCATCAGCCGTAACATATGTTTTCCCCCAATAATACTGTCTTTCGCCCAGATAATAACGGTAAACGCCCTGGTTAAAAGCTTTTTTCTGTATCTGCTTTCCGAATATCTTTACGAAATTCTCATTCTGGAAACCCAGCGGAAACTGGGATACAAAAATATGGTCCTGGGAATACACGGAACATGACATCGCCAGTAAGATACCTGCGGTAAATATAAACCTTTTCATCAAAAATCTCCTTAATATAAAACTTGACCTGCCTAAAAACTGCTATCCGCGGCTGTGACGGCGAACGTCATTATCTCTATACTACCGACTTCCGCTTTTTTCAGTGCGATTGCGCATTCATTCAATGTGGCCCCCGTAGTACATATATCGTCAAATAAAAGGATTTTCCTGCCTTTTATTCTGCCTGCTTTTACGGCCTTAAAGGCATTTTTAATGTTTTTTATTCTTTTTGTCCTAGTAAGTCCCACCTGATGGGGGGTAGCTTTTATCTTGGCAAGGGCCTCAACAACCGGGACACCCGTAATTTTGGAAACCATCTTTGCGAGAAAGGCAGAATGGTTAAACCCCCTTTTCAGCTTATCAATTATATGCATAGGCACAGGCACAATTATATCAGATGATATTGCGCTTAAAAGACCTTTTTTATCCATCAATCCCGTAATAGCCTGCGCCGCTTCAAAGTTTTTGCTGTATTTAAACTGGTGGACAAGGAACCTGGTCTTATCGCACAGCCCGTAAGCATGATAAGCTCTCCCGCAGGAAAACTGCGTGTGGCTGCATTTTGCACAAAGACTGTTTTTTCCAAAACGGGGTTTACCGCACTTTATGCACCGGCCGGAGTCAAAAGCGGCAAATACGCTGTAGCAATCCCCGCAGATAAATCTTATCTCCCCGTTGTCACAGAGTTTCCCGCAAAACAAGCATCTCGGAGGAAAAAAGATGTCTTCTGCGGCCTTGAGCCAGGAACTCGCCGCGGATTTTATTTTTTTTGCAGGGCCGGGTATATTTTTTTTGTCAAAAATACCGATACGGCTACAAGGAAAAGGCACGAGACCAGTCCTCCTTCAAAATATTCGGTTGAACCGAAAAGAGGCAAAAACCATGAATCGCCGTAATGAGTCGGGACATCAAGGAAAATGCTCTTGGTTTTCATAATAAAAACCCATCCGGCATGAATTCCCATCGGGAAAAACAGGTTTCCGGTCTTTATCCTCGAATCCATAAGTATATAGCTGACGGCGGTTATGCCGAACATGGCGGCAAGATGTTCAGGAAGAAATTTTTCGCCGTCAATGAAGACCGGCTTTACAAGGTGCAGCAGGGCAAATATTACCGTTACGGCCCAGAAAGAAACCCTTAGCGAACTGTACTTCTTTATCTTTGAAAACAGATATCCTCTGAAGACAAATTCTTCAAACGTAGACACCGCAACCGCGATGAAAAGAGCCGTAACCGCCCGCCGCAGGAAAGAGCTCCACAGGAAATCGGGATCCGGGCACCTCAACCTGAAAAAAGAGAAGGCCGACAGGAGAATACAGAGGCTTAAAATCCCAGAAACCAGACCGTAAATATACTTTTTCGCCGCAAGAGAAGTATCGAGTCCGAGTTCGCGCCCTGTTAATTTCGAAAACCTGCAGTCCAATATTATAAGGGCAAGGAAAACCGCCGCAGACGTCCTGGTCCATATCTTAACTACTGAAAAACCAATAAAGCCATGCGCAGCCACAGCGATAACGAAACCGATAACTGCCGCAGTGAAAGCTTCATACAATACGCTGAATTTGCTGTTGAAGTAGTTCATCTTTTTTTGGAAAATTCGACCGTCTTAAACAGGCTTTTTACCAGAATAAGCGGCTTGTCCGATCCCTTGCACTTCATCATTATATTGCCGCCTTCCTCATAAATGCATTTGCCTTCTCTCTCGCTATCCTTCGCAGACCTGTTTAAAATCTCGGTAAAATCAGTTTCTTCCGATTTTCCTGCCCTTCTCAGCCAGCCGTTTTCGGAAACATACAGGTTGCCTTTAAAATTATCTTTTATAAGGATATCCTTATCCCTCAATCCCAGCGCTTCTATCCTTTTCTTTCTGCCCGCCGTATTATATATTACGCTGATCCTGCCGGTATCCAGGTTCATTATGCAGACTTCATCCTTGATGATCCTTCCCTTTTCGTCATCTATCACCTTATCTCCCGGATTCACGATCCACATTATACTCTCCCTCACAAAGACTATTTCCGAGTCAGACACCCATATGGGAGCACTGTTGCTTACCGAGAAAAATTTTTCTATTGTGTGTGTCGGCGGGTTTTCGCTTTTTCCGGCGTAAAGCTGCTCTTCGGCCGGCACGGCCGAAACCGCAAAAAAATACACCGCCACGAAAATTAATGTTTTTGCTTTCATAAGAGTTTTGTTCAATTCTGCTTCCAAACAGGGGTTGGCTTAGCAGGATTAATGCTGATATCGATTATCGAGTAACTGTCATAATCAGCAGCGGTAGCATCATCAAAAGTCGGCTTCATACACAGTATTCTCATAAACCTGCACGCAACTGAATCAAAACTTATATATTTCTGCTCGTACTTCCCTACGCCTTCCTGCTCATAAACATCCTGCCAGTTGGATCCGTCTTCCGAAACCTGGACTTTAAAATGCTGGGCAGGGTTATAATTCCATTTCACTCTCAGATTCCCCAGAATCACGCCTTCTTTAAATTCCACCTGCAGCCATTCCTCGCCGTTCGCGTCCGAGAACCAGCTGGTCTTCATCCTTGGATCTACGGCATAAGAAGGTTCATGCCCCTCCCTTGTCGAAGACGCGGTAACTCCTTTGATAAGTTTTTCAGAAGCGTCCCTGTAAAGCCATTCTTTCTTCAGCGCGCCGCTGGCCTGGGACTGGAATCTGTCGAATTTCAAACCTGCTTTCTTCGCGGTCCGTTTCTCGGGGAATTTAGGTTTCCCGGTCAATGTGGGCTTCACTTCCCATATAGAATATCCCCATACACTCGCCCTGCTGAAGCAATTTACCCTGAAAAATTTGGCCTCAGGCTCGTTTTTAAGAAGCACCATCCTTCTTTCGCCCTGCCGGCCGTCTTTCACCGCAGCCTGCAGTTCCCATGTTCTCCCGTCAACGGAAGTTTCTATTGTGTACTCCTTCGCGGAAGCCCTTTCCCATATAATTTCCACGGCTTTTATTTTTTGCACAGCAGCAAACTCGAATTCTATCCATTCGGATTCGCTTCCCTGTTTTGAGGCCCATCTCGTAAGGTCGTTTCCATCACATGCCGTTATAGCTCCGTCGCTTCCCGGACCCTCGGAAGAAGCCTTAATCGAAATGATTGGGTTATCGGCATAAGGCTCCTCTATGTTGCACAGCAATTTGATCTCATTTATCGAATATTCGTCCCCGTCCGCACCTTCCTCGCAGTACACTTTTATCATTCTTGCTTCCCTGTCATCGAAGAATATCATGCGGCTTTCATTTTTCCTGCCGTCATCAACGCAAGCGACCTCCTCCCACTTTCTGTCACCCGAAGATATGTATATCTTGTATGACTTCGCGGCTTTATCGCCCCAGATAAGCTGAACTCCGTTGATCTTAGTCGTCCTCCCTATATCCACGGCCAGCCAGGCCGGGCTCATGCCTTTTGATGACAGCCAGTAACTGTCCTCGTTTCCATCGATGGCCAGGGCAGCCGCGTGCTCGGGGCACTGGGTCGAGACATCGGATACTTTAGCCGCAGAGCACTTGAAGCTCACCATAAACAACATTATTGAAAAAAGAATACAATTCCTTTTTGTCACTGAAACCCCGTCCTTTTAAAAATTTTTATCATTTAAATTACACTAAATTCTTCCTTATGTCAAAAAAGATATTTCATATTCTTTTTGAAACAATTGACACGGCGGGCGGGATTAAATAATATATTTATCATGGATATCATTCAAAAAAGAATCCTGAAAATCATAGTAGCCCTCGCGGCAGTGGTCCTTAGCGGCACTCTGGGATTCGCCATCCTCAAAAATATCTCGCTCGATAACGCTCTTTATCTGACAGTCTGCCTTATATCAACAGTCGGCAACAGGGAAATCGGCGAAAACCCCGCTGAAATATTTTTCGCGATTTTTATTATTTTTTCCGGAATGGGAACGCTCTTATATGGCGTATCAAATATAACTGTCTTCATCCTCGAAGGACAGTTAAATAATATTTTAAGGAGAAAAAAAATGAATAAGAATATATCAAAATTAAATGACCATTTCATCATATGCGGCGCCGGTAAAACAGGCCTGGCGGTCATAGAAGAATTTTATAAAACAAGAAACCCGTTTGTAATAATCGACAAGAAAGAGGAAACGCTGAATCAACTCCCCTATAAAGATGAACTCCTCTTTGTGATAGGTGATTCCACACAGGATGAGGTACTTGAACTTGCGGGCATAAAAAACGCGAAAGGGCTGATATCAACGCTGAATGACGATACAAGCAACCTTTTCGTCGTATTCACCGCAAGAAGCCTCAACCCGAACTTGAGGATTATCGCAAAAGCCGT
>JAFGBE010000059.1 GCA_016933315.1 Candidatus Auribacterota bacterium | reverse complement strand
CCGGATGAACAACCCTTCGGAAAAGGAACGCATTATTGACGACATTCTGCACCAGGCAGGCAGTAATCTTAAAGAGGCCGAATATATTGCCAGCCAGCTGCAGCTGGGCAAGTCATCTGAAGAAATAACAACCGATGTCCGGGTGTCGAACCAGGTTTCAATTGCCCCTATTCTTCTTATATTCGTTCTTTTCTTTGTTGCTTATGTTCTCAAATCCTATGCTACTTCAATGGTTGCCTTTTCTTATGCTCTGCTTGTGTGCTTCAGGCTTGTCTTTTATAAATTTATTTTTTCCCCTGCAGCAAGTCCAAATAAAAGAAGGGCATAATTTTTCTGATGACCGCCGGTACACATTACGCCTTTTCTTATCTCCTGTGCACAGCATCCGGGTTTGACCAGAAGACCGCTTTAATTGCCTCTCTTTTTGCCCTGCTGCCTGATATAGATCACCCGGTCAGCATGATAGGCCGCGTGTTTTCCGGCATTTCAAAATATGTCCTGAGAAAATACGGCCACCGCACTGTTACTCATTCCGTTTTTGCCGTAGGCGTGATAGCCGTTCTGCTCTCCCCTGCCCTGTTCTTCAGCTATGCTTTTTATTTTGCCGCAGTTCTTGCTTTTTCAAGCCATTTGTTTATTGACCTTTTCAATGTCGGAGGCGTTAAATTGTTCGCCCCCGTGTCGCAGAAGGAATATATTTCCTTTAAAACTCCGGAACTCCGTATTCTTGTCAATTCATGGAAGGAATATGTCCTGCTTTTTGTTATCGTCCTGTCCGCGGTTACATTGTCCGGGCAATCCTTTTCAATGTCAAAGGCGGTCAGGTCAGTCAGCAAGTTCTTTTATAAAACCTATGACGGTGCTATTAAGGATTTTCAGGCTAACAGCAGCATGCAATGTATTGCCGAGGTTTCTTATTTCGATAATGTCAGCAGGAAGATGGTATTTGAAAAATTTACAGTGCTGACACTGCTTCCGGAAAAGGCTTATCTTCTTAAAAATTCCGAAAGATTTATTCTTAAAAAAACCGATATTTCCGAGATAGATATAAAAGAGACTTCCAGCCCGGCTAAAGTGAAAGTTCTTGAAGGCAAAGACCTGGCATTGCTTTCAGATGTGCAGGCAGGATCTTTTATAACAGGAATAATGACTGTCAATGTCTGTCCCCATGACATAAAGAACAGTGATTTTGTTAAAGAAGAACGGGGAATGAACTCCGTTAAATTTACTTTTACTTACGCGAATCCGGACGAGCTTTCGGAGATCGTATCCATTGATAAGGCCAGGAAAGATGAAATTGAACATCTGAGAATGGGGCTGGCTTCTTACCAGATCGAACTTTTATCAAAGAAAGAAAGATTGCTTAAAGCGGAATTATCGAAGCTCAAGCGAAAAGGATTCTATAATAATTATTCTTCGATTACTGCGAAAAATGATGAGTTGAAGAAGGTTAAATCTAAGGTCGAGTCTTTAAAGCTCAGCGTCAGTGCCGGCGCGGATCAGGAGACGCAAAGAAAGATCGATGAACTTGGTGAAAAATTTTTTGTAGAATATACGTTATATGTTTTCGAAACATCCGGCAATTAACCGGCATAGTATTGCCGGTTTTATTTTTATCCTCCGTTGATTATCTTCGCCGCCCTGCTGGTTTCCGGTATTGCCTATTATCCGCTATGCTGAAAAAAATCATTTCTACAGAATTCCCAAGTCATTATAAGTCCTTATATATTATCCCGTCTGCATATGTTGATATGAAGACACGTGAATTGTCTTCCTTTGCCTTTACGTCAACCGGAACAGATACGCCGTCGTCCGTAACGTAAGTGGTCCAGGTAGCCCCGCTATCAACGGAAAAATGAAATGTATCATTATAACGGCAAATGCAGAAAATCCCTTTTCCGTCCTTGGTCACGAATACGCGCGTTAAATACTGATACGCCTCATCCCCGAAGGTTTTATTTGTCCAGGTTGCCCCTGAATCAATTGATGAAGAGAGCCCATTCTGGGTTGCGGCATATACGACAGAGCCGTCCGAATTTCCCCATACGCCGTATATTTCTGTAGAACCAAGCCCGTCCGAAACAGTCTTAATCGTCCAGTTGCTCCCGTAATCGTTTGAAATGCCAAGTCCCTCGTATGATGCGATATAAACCATTTCTCCGGTAGAACTTGTCCAAACCCCCTGAACGTTAGTCAAATAACCGGGAAGCGATTCCTGGATAAAACTTACTCCACTGTCATCGGATATATGCATATTTCCATCCACCGCATATATATACTGCCCGTCGTCACTGGCAGCTATATCGGCATACGGAAAAACTGAACAAGGCGATGTCCAGGTACTTCCATCGTCAACTGATATCGAACAGGTTCCGCTGCTGGCACCCGGAGTATAATACTGACTGGTTACATAAAGCTTACTTGTTGCGCCTGAGCCGCTGAGCCACAGGTCGTTGGGATTCACGTATGAAAGCCCCGAACCCGAAGGATCATCGGTTTTATTGATCCAGGTAGCTCCCGAATCCTTTGAAATTGATAAGCCGCCGTTAGTAGCCGCATATATGGATGTCCCATCGGAAGAAACCGCGACCCGTTCTATCCGGTCGCCGCCCAGGGCCGTGGATGCTGCCTTCTTTGACCAGCTCGAACCTGAGTTTGCCGAATAAGAAAGACCGGCCGGAGTTGCGAGATAGACCTTTTCCAGATCGCTGCTTGCCGCTATTTCCTTGATAACAAGACTGGAAATACCGTCGCTTTTTGTTTTATTGGTCCAGTTTTCGCCGCTGTCAGCGCTCATAAAAAGACCCGCGGCATCTGATTCATCAGTGAAAGCGCTCGCAATAATTTTAAAAATACCTCCGGCATTATAAACGGCAACGCTGCCAGTGGAAACATCATTCAGTTCTGAAACAGGCCAGTCGGTTACGGTTTTATGGCTCCAGTTGCTTCCACCGTCGGTTGATACGGATACGCCGCCTTTTGATACCGTAACGATATTTGTTCCATCGGACCAGAGATCATATATATAGGCGGTATAGTCGTTAGTTCCCGATATGTAGAGAGTCTGAAATGTTGCCCCGCCGTCCGTCGATACTTTTATTGAATGCGACCAGTGTTCAAGATAAAAAATTCTGGAGTCGTCAGTTGAAATGAATAAATTATCAATATTTGTCATTTCGGAAATTGTCCATGTAGCACCGTTATCTGCGGATATCGCAAGCCCCTCTTCCGTAGCCGCAAATAATTTGCTTCCGTCGGACAAGGCCGCGATTTTTCTTGCCTTAATGCAAACAGCTTCCCCGACAGCCACAGGATGCGTTGTCCATGTAGAGCCTGAATCGGTTGATACGGAGACACCCTTATCCGTAGCAAGGTAAATCCGCGAGGCATCGCTGTTTATCCAGACCGCGTTTATAGTTTTATCCGCAAGGCCGTTATCTTTTGTCTTCTGCGACCAGGTAGAGCCCGAATCAGTTGAAAACAACAAGCCGTGTCCCCCGGTTCCGAGAAATATATTTTGCCCGTCGCCTGTCGTTTTAACGGCGGTTAGATCCGACGGGATGTCCGCGCTTTTCCTAGTCGAATCAAAGGTAATTTCCGTGAACAAAGAAAAGGGAGTCGCGCTGGCAAATGTCCCGCCTGAATAAAGATTCTTATCAGGATCTTTGTTATAAACAGCATAATGATATGTTATCCCGTTCGCTAGCTCTTCCCCGGTGGTAAGTTCTGAAACACAAAGAGAGCATTCGGTATCTCCGGTATCAACTGAAATCAAAGAAATGGGAATGCCGTCGCTTTCATTCGCAGGATTTTCCCCGGTTTTTTGCGTGATTTTAAAATCAGCGCATTGGATCGCAGATGAAACCGGCCAGGTCAAGGTGATTTTATGACTTTTAGCCGTCGCTGTCAGATATGAAACCTTGGCAACTTCATTTGAATCGTTATTATCGTCGCTTTTGCTTCCGCAGGAAATAAGAAGCATTATAAAGACCGTAAACATTAAATAAAGAGATATTTTCCGAATAAAAAAATTTATCATCAGCTATTCTCCTTAAATGATGATTTAAAATGTTTCTGTAAAAAATAAATAATATATAAGGTAAACAAAATCCAAAATATCCCGAAAGTCAATCCAATTTTCATGATTTTTTATGGTGCTTTTAGTGAATCGTTTATTTGTATAAAAGACGGTTTGTTGTTATGAAGTTAAAGTGAGGCAGAGTCCTGGCCCTACGTTCCGGTATGCAGGCAGGATCTTTTATTTCAGGAACGCTTACTGTTAATGTCTGCACACTCTTGATATTAAGAACAACGATTATGTCAAAATTGAACGCAGTCT